>JBCNOR010000001.1:0-32064 GCA_039593785.1 Niabella sp.
GCCCGTAAACCCTTTTACGCGGTTAATCGTTCCGCTTTTCATTTTCATATCGTTGTAAAGAGGTATCCCTTCATAAAATTCGGGATACCAGGACTGGTCTTTTGCATACTTTAAAACCGTTACTTCTGCATGCGGTGTAATCCTGTTTTGAGGAGACAATCCAGATCCGTCATACAAATGCATTTCTTCAGGGTCTATGCCCCTGGTTTTCCAATACTCCTGTACCACTTCCACACCTTTTTCAGTAGTTGCTTCCCCTTTCGTTCTTAATCCGATTGTCCTGATCAATGCTTCGCCATAAAGATTTACGCTTTTTCGTAAGAACCAATACACTATTTTAGCCATCGTTGGGGAAGTATGTGTATACAACCAATCTACATTATCATAACGCTTACCCGTTAGCTGTATCTCTTCTTTAACTACAGCAATACCCTTCAACTCATTAATGATGGTTTTGGCAAACTGCCGGGAAGGGTCATACATAGAGCCCGCTATTACAAAATCATTTTTACCGGCCGGTATCGTTCCTTTTAACACACTATAGGCGTTTCCTTTGGATGGATAATACAAACTGGACTCATCGCCGGTTTCTTTACCAGCTGCTCTGGCTTCGGATATAATTTTGTAATTATAAAGAAAAGGCTTCGTTCTTAAAACAGTCACAGGATCCCCAATATTAGCGCCCGACTTTACGATCAGGTCAAATTGATTCTCGCGCCAGTTCAATCCCTGTGATCCGGCTCCATAATATTGCCCGATATCTTCCCAGGTCCAGCGCGCCGGCAAACCATCATCGGCTATCCAATCTTTGCTACTGATAATAACGGACTCGAGCTGTTTGATCCCCTTTGCCTTTACTGCATTTTTAATTGCCGCCAGTACAACCTCCTCCTTCGTGCTATCCCAACGCCAGCTACCTAATGTGGGATCTCCGGAGGCCTGTATATAGAGGCTTTTACCCTGGACAGTATTTACGATACCAAACTTCGTTTCATAAGTAAAATCTTTTCCCAAAATATCAAGAGCAGTAGCCGCAGTAATGATCTTCTCTGTAGAAGCCGGTGCCAGGCCGGTATAGGCATTTTGCTCAAAAACCGTTTCGCCTGATTGTCCGTCGATCACATAGATACCAGACAGCGCAAATTTCAGCTGGGAATCGGCATTAAATTCATCCATCGCCCTTTTTAGCACCTGGTTGCTTTGTGCGTTAACACATAAAATCCCTATACAAAAAGCAACCAGGCAGATCGTCTTTTTCATTGGGTTAAAGTAATCATTTTACGGCAAAAAGCGACGAAACCAAGATATATTTTAATGATGGCCGCCGACAAAAATTAACGAATGATTAGGCGACAGTAAATACCAACATGATCAGAACTTAATTTATTTTACAATAACAAAAGCTCATGAGAAACCTGCTGGGTTATATTGTTTTTTTCCTTATTGCAGGCTGCCAAACAACCAGGCAGGTAATGCCCTATGAAAAAAATATCGGCGATATCTCTTTCGATCCCCGAACCGACAAAAAGAGCTTTCACTTATGCTATCCCAATACCGTACAACAATATTTCGCTTTTACTTCTGATAAGGGATTTATAGATTATAAGCCCCGTGTCGATTCTTTATTCTTTACAACATACCGGTCTGTCCCGGTAAATGAATCGGGATTAATCAGGATTAGATTTATTGTGAACTGTAAGGGGGAAACAGATCGATTCAGGATGCTCTCGATGAACATACAATATGAACCCGTCCGCTTTGATAAACGCATCACTGACCAACTTTTATCTATAACAAAAAACACCAGGTGCTGGCAAATACAAATGGTGAATGAAAAACCAATCGATTACTACCAGTACCTGATCTTTAAAATCAATAAAGGCCAACTCATTGAAATACTACCATGATCAGAATACTTATTATACTCCTTTCATTTGCAGGAAAAGCTTCGGCACAACCGGTTTGTAATGCTTTTCTGTATATGAATGATACTTTGCAATACAAGGCTTGTAAGCTGGTGGAAAATATTAATGAAAGGTACTATCAGTTCTCCAAAGAATTTCAAATGCTTTACGATTCGGCTTTGGCGATATGCCCCTACTTTTCGTGGGGCTACAGGGAAAAAGGCGTCGCCTACCTGAAAAGTGGAGATTTCATTACATGGAAAAAATTGATAGACAAAGCTGTTCAGTATGACACGCTGTTAAACCTTGGTTACCGGGCCTGGTGCAGGTATGAGTTTTTCAGAGATTACGAAGGAGCTATAACAGATATTGAGCTGCTGGAAACAAAAACACCTGAAATTGGTTGGGGGATAACCGGAGACTATCACCTCGCAGTAACAAAGGCGATCTGCTACAGTGAACTGGGCCAACAGGCAAAAGCCATCGCTGTTTTAAACAACCATCTTCAACATGCCACGCCCACCGGCTTGTATGATTATTACCAGCTGGGCGCTATTTATTTCAAAAACGGGGAATACGTACGAGCAGTCAACGCTTTTAAAAAGCAAATTGAGTATAACAACCTGGCAGAAGCTCACTATTACCTGGGTCTTCTCTATAAAAAACTCGATAAAGATTCGCTCGCCAACCAGGAGCTATCAGAAGCTCAGCAGCTGAGCGCCAAAGGTAAAAAATTACCAATGCTTTATACGCATCACGCTAATGCGGTATCTTTTAAGTAACACCTCTTTGAAGCCAATTGCAAAATCATATCATTTCAACACCCTTACCTTATATAGCTTTATACCCGGGATATGGATGGTTTGACCAGGATTGACGCTATAAACGTTAAAAGTCCACCAACTTTGTTCAGCTTGTGTGTATACCAGCCTTTGACTGACCTTATTGTAATTAGCAGATTTGATATCGTGCTTGCCTGCAAGAGGTTCAAAAACAGTAAATTGTTGCTTCTTAATATCAAAATTAAAAACATTGTGGTGTGTACTAACGATCATTGTATTATCGTCTACAGCAGAAAGATCATGCCCTCCCTCATCGGGTAGTTTCCAGCTCTTCTCTAATACCAATAGCGGTTTAGAACTATTCCAGTCAGCCAGCCGATACGATCGCAGCTCACTAAAACCCAGGGCAAAAAGCCTTTGCAGCTTTTCATTCCATATTACACCGTGGCCGGAGTAAAGGGAATCTCTGAATAACCTTTGCGCGCTTTTCCTACTATCATATAGCTCTATACTATTACCCATTGTATGAGTTGATAAAGCCACCGCTACCTTCCCGCCCGGAAGCATTTCAGCGGAGTGCGCCATTGGTGACTGGGCGTAAAACAGCACTTTTTTCGAGGCAACATCTAATAATGCCACCCCGCCACCTGAAGAAGTAATCAACAATTGCCGGCCTCCCTTTACGGGTTTGCACTCATCCAGCGGCACCATTATTTTACGATACTCCTCAGGAAGATCCATTGCATCTCCTACTTTCCAGGTCCAGGTAATATGTGCTTTATCCGGTGTTGACCTCCGGCTATCGATCATCACTACTTTATCGCCGCCACAGGCAACCAGGTCTGACTGCGCCCTGGCAGTAACGTGTATCAGCAAAGCGATAAACCAGGCAAAAACAATTCTAAAATTCATCTTCATACAGAGGCTTATAAATTACTTTTCTTGTAAGCTTATTTCAAAGATATTTGTTTTTAAATACAAGTTGAATGAGTGAGATCAATGCATCTATCATCACCATTGGGGATGAGTTACTGATAGGCCAGACTATAGATACCAATAGCGCTTTTATTGGACAGGAATTAAACAAGGCCGGTATATGGGTAAAACGGCGTGTAGCCGTGGGCGACGTATATAGTGATATATGGAATGCATTGGACGAAGAGAAAAAATACTCCCGGCTGATCATTTTAACCGGGGGGCTGGGTCCAACGGCAGATGATATTACCAAGCCTCTGCTCTGTGATTATTTTAACACAAAACTGGTTCGTAACGAAGCTGTACTCGCACATATACACCACCTGTTTGTGAATGTGTATAAAAGAAAGGTAGCTTTATCAGAAGCCAATATCCGGCAGGCCGACCTCCCGGAAAATTGTACAGTACTCCATAACGAGCATGGCTCTGCTGCCGGTATGTGGTTCGAAACAGAGAATAAAGATGGAGAAAAAGTGATTGTCATTTCTATGCCGGGGGTGCCCTATGAAATGAAAAAAATACTGGTCAATGAAGCGCTGCCACGGATCACGGCCTACTTCGGTGGCGATATCGTTATTCATAAAGTTTTATCGACTTTCGGAATGGGCGAATCGATGGTGGCAGAAAAACTAGCTACACTTGAAAGCCAGCTCCCGCCTTATATCAAGCTTGCTTATCTCCCCGGCTATGGTATGGTAAAGCTTAGGTTAACCGGAAGAGGTAATGACCGGATGAAGCTGGAAGAAGAAATGAACCGGTTTTACCAGCAGCTGAAAGATCCTTTAAAACATATAATCATTGCTGAGAATGATGATACACTGGAGATGATCATTGGCCAGCTGCTGCAAAAGCAACAAAAAAAAATGGCTACAGCAGAAAGTTGTACAGGCGGCTACATTGCACACCTCATCACCAGCCTACCGGGGTCTTCCTCCTATTTTAACGGATCGGCAGTTACCTATAATAACGAAGCAAAAGAAAATATACTGGGCGTCAGCCACGAAACCCTGGAGACGGTTGGAGCGGTAAGCGAGGAAACGGCTATTCAAATGGTAATAGGTGCTCTTGACCGGTTTCATGCCGATTATGCGCTGGCCACAACCGGTATTATGGGACCGGCCTCCGGCAACGATGAAAAGCCCGTAGGAACGGTGTGGATAGCAGCAGGAAACCGGCAACATGTAGTAACCAAACAACTAAACCTGGGTTACGACCGGCAACGCAACATACAGAGTACCGCCCTTCAGGCATTGAACCTGTTGAGAAAATTTGTTACTGACCAGGGAAGCAAAGAATAATATTTAGAAATCAGGCTGTTAGATGGAGCACAGCAAAGCAAGGGCCTTCAATTAAAAAACAGCCCTAAAATACAAAGGTATACAGCACCCCGGGATCAAGGTTAGAAACTCAACCTGACATTTAATGCCGTTTCCCTACTTTTGTGAGGCAACATGGAGCAGAAAATGTGGTGTACAGGTACAGGCTGCAAGGTTGTAAGAATTATTTAAACTGATATCACGATGGCAATAGTTGATCTGGTAATGCCTAAGCTAGGCGAAAGCATAATGGAAGCGACCATTTTAAAATGGGTTAAAAACGTGGGCGATGCCGTAAAAATGGATGAAACCATTTTAGAGATCGCTACAGATAAAGTGGATAGCGAAGTGCCCAGTACCGCTGAAGGTGTGATAACAGAGCTATTATTCAAAGAAAACGATGTGGTGCCTATTGATGCTGTTATCGCCAGGATACAAACAACAGGCACTGAACAGGCGGCTGCACCTGTTACCGTAAAAACAGTTCCGTCAACGGAAGAAAATACTACTACTGAAGAAATAAAAGAAACGCCCGCTGAAGTTGTAGCGACACAAATAAAAAAAGATGTAAAAACCCATACGGCAAGGTTTTACTCACCACTGGTACTTAATATAGCTGCACAGGAGGGCATACCACTTAACGAGCTGGAACAGATAAAAGGGACCGGTAACGAAGGGCGTGTAACTAAAAATGACCTGCTGAATTATATAGCCAGTCGTAGTAAAAAAGACGTTTCACTACCTGTGAAAGCAGTAAGCAATGAAGCAACAACAGGTACGTCTTCATCTTATAGCAGCCCTGCCACCCAATCAAGCGGTAATGTAGAAATAATTGAAATGGACCGTATGCGCAAGCTTATAGCCGAGCATATGGTACGCAGCGTACAAACCAGTCCCCATGTTACCAGCTTCAGCGAAGCAGATGTTACCAATATTGTACTCTGGCGCGATTCTGTAAAAAACAGTTTCCAGCAAAGAGAAGGCACTAAGATCACTTTCATGCCGTTGTTCATTGAAGCAATTGTAAGGTGTATCAAAAAATTCCCGCTTATCAACAGCTCGGTAGATGGAGATAAAATCATCATCAAAAAAGACATCAATATAGGCATGGCAGCAGCATTGCCTAATGGTAACCTGATTGTACCTGTTATTAAAAATGCAGACCAGCTCAACCTGGTAGGATTAACCAAACAGGTTAATCACCTGGCGGATGCGGCCCGAAACAGCAAACTTAAACCAGATGATACACAAGGCGCCACCTTTACGCTAACCAATGTGGGTACGTTTGGTAGTTTGATGGGTACTCCAATTATCAACCAGCCACAGGTGGCAATTATGGCTGTCGGCGCCATCAAAAAGCGCCCGGTAGTAATAGAAACTCCTCACGGCGACAGTATCGCTATTCGTCACATGATGTACATCAGCATGAGTTACGATCATAGAATAATAGATGGCAGCCTCGGCGCTACTTTTGTAACTGCCGTAGCTAAAGAGCTGGAGAACTTTAAACCGCCGGCATTATAATTTCTACAATCACTCAAGATCCTGTTTTGTTGAACCGTTGGTTTTACGTGCCAGTTGTATAGCACGTAAAAAGCACGCCCTGTCTGTAACACAGCCAAGCCAGGCTTTTCTACTCAAATTTATATTTCGCCAAAACTCTATTTTTTTACTAATTTTGGCGGAATATATTTTTTTATAATGTATAAATTCATCGGCAGAAAATATGAGCTAAACCTGCTACAGGAATCTTTGCATAACAGCAGCTCAGAATTAATCGCTATTTATGGCAGAAGACGTGTGGGTAAAACCTTCCTGGTTAGAGCGTTCTTCAGGAAGCACCTGGTATTCGAAGTGAGCGGCTTATACAATGGCAATATGAACGACCAGGTCAGGAACTTTACTCATGAAATTCACAAAAAAGACCGGGCTCTTAAATCAGAAACGCCTTCAGACTGGCTGGCTTCTTTTTCTTTACTGGAAACCTACCTGAATAAACTTAAGAAGCCCGGCAAAAAAGTAATTTTTATTGACGAGTTCCCCTGGATGGCAACTGCAAGATCGAAATTCCTGATGGCATTTGAAAACTTCTGGAATCACTATTGCACCAGGCGAAAAGACCTGATAGTGGTGATCTGTGGCTCTGCGGCATCTTACATGATACAAAAAATCATAAAGAATAAGGGAGGGCTACATAACAGAATAACACGGCAGATCAGGCTGCTACCTTTTACCCTGGGAGAAACACAGCAATTTTTAAAAAGCCGGGGCATTGACTATACGTTATACGATATCACCCAGATTTATATGGCTATGGGCGGCGTTCCGCACTACCTCGAAAAACTTCGTAAAGGAGCCAGCGTAGCACAGAATATAGACCAGCTTTGCTTTGAAAAGGATGGAACCTTAAGAAATGAATTTGATCAATTGTATGCTTCCCTTTTTGATGATTCAGAGAAACATCTCACTATAATAAAAACCCTGGCCAGCTCCAATAAAGGTATAACAAGGCTCGAGCTTGCCAGGCAAAGCGGTATTGCCAGCGGCGGCGACCTTTCTTTAAAACTGGAAGAACTCATAGAATCTGGCTTCATAAGCGAATACCCTTACTATGGCAACAAGAAACAGCTCACCCTTTACAGGTTATCAGATGAGTATTCAAAATTCTATTTAAAGTTTATTCAAAACAACCGGAACAGCGGTGCCGGAACCTGGCAGAAATTATATAAAAGTTCCTCGTATATTTCATGGGCGGGTTTTAGCTTTGAAACGCTTTGCCTGAAACATATCTCACAGATTAAAAGAACGCTGCGGATTGATGCCATTTTTTCTACCAACAGCAGCTGGTTTAATGACGTGGCACAAATAGACCTTTTAATTAACAGGGACGACAACATTATGAATCAATGCGAGATAAAGTTTTACAATGCTCCTTTTACCATTGATAAACAATATTACCTGAATCTTAAAAACAAAACCGCCGCCCTGCAACAGGCTACACAAACCCGGAAAAATATTTTCATTACGATGATCACCACCTTCGGATTAAATGAAAATAAATACAGTCATGAATTGGTGCAAAACAGCATCAGCCTGGAAGATCTCTTTACCGATTAAATTTATAATCCGCCAAAACTATCTTTTTTAACGGGTTTTGGCGAAATATAATTTTTAGAAATCAGGAAAGGAACTTATGCTGCTATACCGGCTCCGTCACTTTTTTACTCTTCCTTCGCAATAGTAACATATGCAAGACCAGGGTTGACAGGATCAGGGCGGTACCAAGATAAAAGCCTTTATTCAAAACCTGGTTTTCTTTAAACAGCAAAAAAGCCATAAGTATACCGTAAACCGGTTCTGCACTGTAGGATAGGTTTACTGTAAATGCAGATAATTTTTTTAATGCGTTCATTGAAAACTGAAACGCAACAACTGAGCAAACCCAGGCCAATACCAGTAACCACAAAAAATCAGTTAGTGATGGAAGCAGGCTTTCTACCGGGAAGGCCTGAAGATAAAAAGGCATGACCAACGAGAGCGTGAGAAAGCCGCCTGTCATTTGCCAGGTAAGCACCGTTTGCATATTGATCCGCCCCAGTTTGAGCTTTAATAATATAGGAAAGAGTGCTCCTAAAAAAGCAGCAACCAAACCCAGGGCTATCCCTAATTTGTAAGTGGTATCAAAATGAAAGATCAGCCAGATACCTAATACATTCATCAGGCCGAAGAGCAGCTCTGTCCGGTTGATCCGTACCCTGTTGATCAAAGGCTCTAAAATAGAAGAAAAAAAACTGATCACCGAGAAACAAACCAGGGCTATAGAAACATTTCCATATTTTATAGACGCATAAAAAAACACCCAATGCAAAGCGCTTATAAAACCGGCACCTGTTAAATACCAGATATCTTTCAGTGGTATTTTCTGAATTCGCTTCGTGGCATAAAAAAGCACCCATAAAGTAACAGCAGTAATCAGCAGGCGATACCACACAATAAGTCCTTCGTTAAGCGTAATTAAACGACCCAAAACACCTGTAAACCCTGCCAGCAATACAGCTATATGTAATTGAAAAAAAGATTTCCTCATGGGGCCGCAAAGCTAGTCGTTTTTAAAAATAAGGCGAAATAATCACTTCTTAAAGGTTCGCAGTATTAACGCCCCTTTGCTTATTTTTGGGGGGAGCGGGCAAACTCATTTGCTCGCCCTACAGTTATGCAGGAACAAAAAATAAATGTCAGCTCAGAAACAGGCTCATTAAAAAGACTTTTAGTACATAGCCCCGATAGTGGATTAGGCAAAGTTGTACCTTCGAAGGCACAGGACTGGCTTTTTGAAGATATTGTACACCTGGAAACAATCAGGCGAAAAGAATATGACTATTACACCAAACTATTACTCTACTTTCTCGATCCGGAAAAAATAAAAGGCCGGTTAGCCGAAATAGATGACAAGAAAAATGATCACAATTTTTTCAAGCCATCCAGCAAACATTTTTATCAATCAACCAATGTGATAGAAATTGAGTGGTTACTGGCGCAGATATTGGAAAATAGCGAAATCCGCTCCAAACTGGTTGCCTCAGTTTGTGCTATCGAAAACTGCTCTTATAAGATACAGGATGAATTAATGAATGAAGAGGCGCATAGCCTTGCCAATGTTTTTATTACCGGTACTTATAAGGATACTGAAATGCTCTTCCCGCCTGTACCCAACTTTATTTTCACCAGGGATATCGGCATCGTTATCAACGACCATATTCTTTTAAATAAGCCGGCCAAGCAGGCCCGTACGAGAGAGGCCCTGCTGATGAAATACATATTCTTTAACCACCCGCTCTTTAAAAATTACCGGGATAATATTATTGAGCTACCAGAAAGCCCTCAGCAGTTTTTACTGCCGGCAGATTCGGAAGACAAGCTGGTTACCCTGGAGGGCGGCGACATTATGGTAGTAAGCCCGGAGCATGTACTGATAGGTGTGAGCGAACGAACCTCCATGGAGGCTGCCCATATTGCTATTAAAACATTATTTGAAAAAAATGTTGTAAAGAAAATATCGGTTATTAAGATCCCCAAAAAGAGGGACTATATGCACATAGATACCATCTTCACACAGGTGAAAAAAAACATGTGGGTAATGCTGGGGAAGTTTTCAAGAAAACATGTAAAAAAAGAAGATGCAGATGATATACAGAAGGCGCTGGACACAAGAAAGAAAGATGAAAGCATCAGCATCATCCAGTTTAAAAAAAAGGACATTGGCAATCCTGTTTATTTCGACACACTTGAAGACCTTTTAATCGATATCAGCAAAAATGATTTACAGTGTGAGGATAAAGTAAAATTTATATACTCAGGCAATAACGAGTTCCCTTTTGATGTACGTGAGCAATGGACAGATAGCTGCAATTTACTGGCACTTAAAGACGGCGTTGTTGTAGGCTACGACCGAAACGACAAAACCCTGCAGGCCTTTGTTAAAGCAGGGTTTAAAACTATCCCGGTAAAAGAGTTGTTACAGCAATTAGAATCGGACACTATCACTATTAAAGACATTAAGAATACGTTTATTGTTATGCCCTCTGCAGAGCTATCAAGAGCCCGCGGCGGCTTCCACTGCATGAGTATGCCTTTACTAAGAGACGAAATATAGTAACAGCTCCTGCTAACAAAATATCATCACCATCTACGATACACTAATACCTTTCAATAAATAATGACCACGTCTACACTATTAATGATTCGTCCCGCAGCATTTGCGTTCAATCCGCAGACTGCAGTTAATAATAGTTTTCAAAAAATCAACGAACAACTTCATGTACATGAAAAAGCCTTACTGGAATTCGACAACTTTGTCAATATACTAAACGTTTATGGCATTAAGGTTTTCGTCATCCAGGATACTTTGGAACCACATACGCCGGATTCTGTATTTCCCAATAACTGGGTATCTTTTCACGAGGATGGAACCGTTGTCCTTTATCCGATGTTTGCCGATAATCGGAAACTGGAGCGCAATAAGAATATCCTGGAAAAATTAAATGACACCTTCTTTATCCGATCCACTATAGACCTGACCGAATATGAACAAAAAAATGCTTACCTGGAAGGCACCGGCAGCATGGTGCTGGATAGAGATCATGAAATAGCTTATGCCTGCCTGTCTCCCCGGACTAATGCCTCCGTATTGTACGATTTTTGCGATTCGATAGGTTATAGCCCCGTATTATTTAATGCTGTTGATGAAAATGATAAGGAAATTTATCATACCAATGTAATGATGTGCATGGCTGACTCTTATGTTGTGGTTTGCTTCCAAAGCATCAAAGACCAGCTACAAAGACAAATGCTGGCTGATAAATTTAAAGAAACCGGAAAGGAAATCATTGAAATCACCCTGCAGCAAATGAATCATTTTGCCGGCAATATGTTGCAGGTTGAAAATATCGCCGGCAACCAGTTTCTGATCATGTCTACGCAGGCTTATAATAGCTTAACCGAAGAGCAGATTAATCTTTTGACGTCATTTAACCCCATCATTCATTCATCGCTTCATACCATTGAGCAAAATGGCGGAGGAAGTGCACGCTGTATGATGGCTGAAATATTCCTGCCCTTAAAAACTGAAAATTCTTAAGCAATGATGATGTATATGCGCTTTCTCCTTCTTTTCTTATTGATTGGCGCCAATTGTATAGCACAACAGTCTTACAAAGACAGTATCCAGGCATTTGTTGACGACTACAAGTTGAATCATGGCGTGGTAAAAAACGGGGACAAGCAATACCTGCAGTTCTTCCCGATAGATGAAAAAGCCAGGATAAAAGCCCATTTTGAACCAGTTAAAAATGCCGAATGGTTTAGCCTGCCTACGTCCAGTGGCCGAACTAAAATGTACAGGCAATACGGAAAGCTTAGTTTTCTTTACGAGGGCTCGATGCAGGTTTTATATGTTTATCAGTCACAGGCATTGTTGCAGGATCCCAAACATATGGATCATCTCTTTTTACCCTTCACTGATCTCACTACAGGGAAAGAGTCTTACGAAACGGGGAGATATATTGACCTCGCTGTTTCCGATATAAAAGGCAGCCAGATAACAGTTGACTTCAACAAGTCCTACAACCCTTATTGCGCCTATGTTACGGGCATTTATAGTTGTCCTATCCCACCCAAAGAAAACAGGCTCAAGGTAGCTATCAGGGCTGGCGAGAAAAAATATATAAAAGAACATTAGTGATGATTTAGAAAGCATATCCGCTTCATCAATCTGGTGTAGCGCTGCGCTTTCCTTCCCCCTTCGTCATCTTATATACTAACGCAAAGCCTCTCTCAACCCTTCGTTGAAACTTACCGGCTCATATTTCAGTTCGTTTATAGCTTTATTAATATCTAATCCGCCCTTTAAGGGTCGCTGCGCCAGCTCTTTCAATTCGTCTTTTGTTACCGGGCTCAACAAATGATCGGGTATACCAAGATAAGCGGCTACAGCCTCCGACATCGCAAAAGGTGTTAATACATCTTTACCTGCAATATGAAATACACCTTCTGCCCTTTGTTTCACAATAGCTGCAATACCATTGGCAAGATCGGCTACATACGTAGGTGTTCTTAACTGATCGTTCACCACTTTAAACGGCTGTTTGGTTTTGATTTTCTCAGCAATCATGGTTATGAAATTGCCACGGCCGTATAAGGGTTTGCCATACACGAAAGAGGTACGCACTATAGCCCAGCCATGCTGGTACTCCATTACTGCCTCTTCAGCATCCATCTTGGTTTTGCCATAGTAGCTTACGGGGGCGGGTTTATCATCTTCTTTATACATCCCTTTTTCGCCATCAAAAATAAAATCAGTTGACAGGTAAATAAAGAAGGATTTACAGGTCTCCGCATTTAATAATAACTGCACCGTTCCAAACACATTTGTATCAAAAGCATCTGCCTGCTTTAATTCGCAATCGTCTGGCTTGCTCATTGCACCACTATGCACCACTACATCGGGCTGCACAAACTCAAAGGCATCATGCAAAGAAAAAGGATCAGAAAAATCAACCTGGATAAAGCGATAATTTTTATTCGTGTTGAATGATGACAAGTCCCCTGTGCGGGAAGAAGCAAACACTTCATGCCCATCGGCCAACAATTGCGCCACTACATAACTACCAACAAAGCCATTAGCTCCTGTTACAAATACTTTCATATCAATTCGTTAAAGCGTAAATAGTAAAATTCTTTTAACAGATATTATATCGCTAAAATAGAATTCCTTTCGTTTCATTGCACAAATTTTTAAACCCTGACCTACCATTAAAACCCTTACACAAAAAAACTCCGGCTTTGACCGGAGTTCTTTAATATTTGTAGGCTGATCAATCTTAACCTAAGTAAGATTTCAAAGCACTGCTATACCTTGCTTTTTGCAGGCGCTTGATCGCACGCTCCTTGATTTGACGGATACGCTCTTTGGTTAAATCATATTTCTGACCAATTTGCTCGATGGTAACGCCATTCTCGCCATCTAAACCGAAATAAGCATTTACAATTTCTGCTTCACGGGGAGAAAGTGATTTTAACACGCGACGGATCTCATTACGTAAAGAATCTTTCATTACATCATCATCTGTATCCGAACCGCCCTCAAGCAGATCTCCCATGGCCACATCTTCTGCTTCATGCACAGGTGCATCAAGAGAGGTGTGACGGGTATTGCTCTGGAAAATATTATTGATCTCGGTTTCGCTCATTTCCAGTAATTCAGAAAGCTCTTCAGTAGAAGGCTCCCTTTCATGCTCCTGTTCAAAAGCCATGTAAGCCTTATTGGCTTTGTTGTAAGTACCGATTTTATTCTGAGGTAAACGAACCAGGCGACCCTGTTCAGCCAAAGCCTGTAAAATACTTTGACGGATCCACCATACCGCGTAAGAAATGAACTTAAAACCTTTTGTTTCATCGAAACGCTGAGCGGCTTTGATCAAACCTAAGTTGCCTTCGTTGATCAGATCACTCAGGGATAAACCCTGGTGCTGGTACTGTTTCGCAACAGAAACCACGAAACGCAGGTTGGCCTGTACGAGCTTATCCAAAGCACGCTGGTCACCCATTTTTATTTTTTGAGCAAGAGTAGTCTCTTCCTCTGGTGTGATCATAGATATTTTAGAGATCTCCTGAAGGTATTTTTCAACCGCCTGTGAATCCCTGTTGGTAATCTGAGTAGCAATTTTGAGCTGACGCATATTTTAATTGAATCTCCTTTTGGTAACTTTAGTGTAGGATTGTACCTAAATATAAATAATAACTTGCAAAAATACGCAGAAATTAGAAGAAAATCAACAGGTATTAGCTAACATATTCTAAAATCTGCCGATAATCCTATAAATTCTTCGCTTTACTATATTATAACGTATTAAACAGTGGTTGGTTGGGTCTTTTTGTAATTTGTTCGGGCGAAAATAATCATGGCAATACCGCCAAGCATAATGGCAAAAGATATCAACTGAGCCTGAGTCATTTCAATTCCGAGAAAATGCATTTTTACATTTACACGGATACGCTCAATCATAAAACGCTCCAACCCGTTAAATACCAGGTAAATGCCAAATAATAGTCCCGGTATTTTAATTTTCTTACGAAGCATCCATAATATGCCGAATAAAATAAGACATACGATGATTTCATATAAAGAAGTGGGGAACACAGGAACCGGTAAATGATTGCAATACTGAAGATCTGCACAATTAGCCAGTCTCACACCGGTTTCATTAACATTATGAGGGAAATCATAGGCGAAAAACCAGTCCGGAAGAAAGCTCAGGAAGCCTGGTTTTGAAAAAAAAGTGTGATGTGTATCATGGCGGGCAAAAAATTCGGCATTCGCACTAACAGCCGCTTCAAAATCTCCCTGCGCGGCAGGCAAAATGCCTCCATTGGGTGTTGTTTTAAAGGCTGCATTGTAAATTCCCCAGTCTCCGTCTCCCGAAACCTGGCAGCCTATTCTACCCAGGCCATAGGCCAGCATCATTACCGGGCCCATTACATCCACAAAATGAATAAAAGGAATTTTATGCTTGCGGGTGAACCACCAAAGCGCTATACCAGCCAAAATTAAGCCGCCGTAAAAAGTCAGGCCCGATGCGGAAAATATAGAAGAAGGATCTTTAATGAAAGAATCCCAGTTTTCGAAGGTATCAAATATTTTAGCACCTACCAGTCCGAATATCAGGGCGATCATAGTAATCTCTCCCACCCTGTCATGAGGCCATACACGAATCGTTCTTGTTTCGGGCTTGGCCAGTTTTTGCTTATTTTTCTCCCGCCACTTCATTGCAGCGAAAACAATTCCTAACGCTATACCAGCCAGCCAGTTACCTTGCGATGAAAAAATGTAATCCTGGGGATTTACAGTGAGCGAGTTTTTTAAAAAAGCCAGGCCCAATATCTTATACCCTAATATAAAGCCTAATATAAAATTAGTGGCCAGCTCACTTATTGATGCAGGTTGTCCTACCGTAATAGTTTCCTCGGTTGGCTGAAAAATGCCCTCTTTACTTTTTCTTCTCAGCTCTTTTGCCAATACAAAAGAGCAAACGATAAAACCTATCGCTACAAAAAAACCAAAAGAATTTACAAAATGTAAAAACTTCCATTCAACACCAAACCAGTCCCGGAAAACATAATATAAATTAGGATACATGCAGCAGGTAATTAATTTTATTTGCGGCAATATTACGATAAATTAAGGGTAAAAGCTGATAACTTAAACACCTGCCTGACAGAAGTGAGGATTCATCATATTTCAATGACACATTCTTTCAAGAAAAAGGGATGCACTTTTATAAAGCACATCCCCGTAAACTATTATACTTACTAACCAACTAAGTTTTAGCTGCAATATTCGTCAAAGGCAGCCAGCAAATTCTGGGCGATCATTTGCGCTGAGCGGCCTTCGATCATATGTCTTTCGATAAAATGCACCAGTTTACCGTCTTTAAACAATGCAATAGACGGAGAAGATGGAGGATAAGGCAAAAGATGCTCACGCACTTGCTTTACCGCATCAAGGTCAAAACCTGCAAAGCTTGTAGTTAAATGATCAGGCTTTTTCTCTGCATTGGCTACGGCCATTAATACGCCAGGTCTTGCCGTACCTGCCGAACAACCGCATACCGAGTTAATCACTAAAAGATTAGTACCACCCTGGGCAAGGCTGGCATTTACCTCTTCGGGAGTTTGCAATTCCACAAACCCGTTATCTGTTAATTCCTCTTTCATAGGAACCACTATTTCTGCAGGATACATATCGCTGTTTTAAATTTTGATTAATTATTGACTTATTTTAACACAAAAGTAGATAAAAAGTTTTTTGCTTGCCGAACAACAGGCTTACTTCTACCCCTATATTGGATTATCAAAATATTAGGAGTCAGCTATTTCCATTAAAAAATATTAAATTTATGACATTCAATATTTTTTAACTTATCATCTTAAACACTTTAAACATGAAAATTTCTGGCAGTTCCAAATTTATCGCCGAGATCATCGGCACTATGGTGCTTGTATTAATGGGATGCGGCAGCGCAGTAATAGCCGGCGCCGATGGCACAACCGGGGTTGGCTTATTGGGTATCTCTTTTGCTTTTGGATTAAGTGTAGTAGCTATGGCCTATGCAATCGGGCATATTTCCGGATGTCATATTAACCCGGCCATTTCTATTGCAATGGTTATTGCCGGACGTATGAAAGCAGCTGAAGCAGCCTCCTACATCGCAGCTCAGATCATAGGTGCGCTCCTGGGAGCAGGCCTGCTTTACCTGATTGCAAGCGGTAAGGCAGACTACGCGGGCGGCCTGGGACAAAACGGTTACGGCGATTTCTCTCCCCAAAAATATAACCTTACCAGCGGCTTCGTAGCGGAAGTAATTTTTACTTTCATTTTCTTACTGGTGATATTAGGGTCCACTTCCAGTAAAAATATAAATGGGGGGTTTGCCGGACTGAGTATAGGATTAAGCCTGGTTTTAATTCATATTGTGGGCATCCCCGTAACAGGAGTATCGGTAAACCCGGCGCGTAGCATTGGTCCGGCGGTTTTTGTAGGCGGAAACGCTCTTGAGCAGGTATGGCTATTTATAGTAGCCCCTATAGCCGGAGCAATCCTGGCAGCCATGGTATGGAATACATTAATAGAAAAGAGAGAAATAATCACAAATTAAGACATTGTGTCATTAACAATTTAAATAAACTGCAGAAATGTCGTAAAAATTATGTTGGTCTGTATTTTGAATATTGCGTAACCGTAATAAAAATCATTAAAAAATTTAAATCTAATACAATGACAAACGTAAAATTCAACGGCGTTCCTTTTGAAAGAACTTTTACCAGCCTGGTAGATGATTTCTTTACCGAAATTCCGGGTTTATTAAAAACCGAGGTGGCCAAACCTAATATCAAAGGACATGTGCCTGTAAATATTACCGAGCATGAAAATGAATATGAGATTGAAGTAGTGGCTCCGGGCTATGATAAAAGCGACTTTAAGATTAAGGTAGAGAATAATATTCTGACCATTTCAGCGGAAAAGCAGGCGGAAGAGCAAAAAGAAAACGGTAAGTCTATCCGTAAAGAATTTCAACTGCGCTCCTTCAAAAGAACCTTTACTATTGATAATAAAATAGATAGTGAAAAGATCAGTGCGCGTTTTGTTAATGGAATCTTAATAGTAACATTACAGCGCAAGGAAGAAGCTAAAGCAGCGTCAAAAGATATAGAAGTACAATAACAAGTTTTTCTCATAAGCAGTTAGTTTTGGTTTAAACCCTTCGTTTCCACGAAGGGTTTTTCTTTTTATAATCTAACCGTAACCAATACCCGCTTTTCGCCGTCTTATGCGTAAATTTGCGTTTATTGAAAATTCAAGTCCCTGATATGCGTTATCCTATTCTTATTTTATTACTATGTTTTTTTTCGGCCGCAGACGCCCAGGTGCGGCCGGACAGTATAGTATTGAAACCGATACAAGAGATACCCCATATTTTCTATCCTGATACAGCTTTGAGAATCACAAACTTTAGTCCCTTTTTTTCAATGCATGTTGACTCCAGCCTCAATTACAGGTTTCAAATCAATAAGGACCCGAGAAAATATTATTGGTATTTAAAAAATGCGCCTGCAGGATTTAAGATTGACAAAGACAATGGTACTTTAAGTTTTCGTAGCAACAAATCGCTTTTTTTATCGGGACGCCTAAAGTATGACCGGGAATACCCGATATCTTTTGGAGTACAGAGTCTTTCCAATCCTGCCGACAGGCTGGATACAACATTAAATGTAATATTTTACAGCACAGACGTTGTGTACCCCAAAATAAAGCCATCGGTTGTAAGTCCTGTTACCATCAATGAAGGAGATCGCCTTAGCTTTAACGTACTATGCGAGAATGGTAATTTCCCTATCGAAAAAATACTGATGTCGAGCGATATTTCGATCGGCAACTTTAAGTTACCTAAAACCTGTGATGATAATTTCGAATGGGTGCCGGGTTATGATTTCGTAACCGAGAAAGATGCTAAAGGGGAAAGAATTGTAAACCTTGAATTTATTGGTACGACTAATTTCAATTTCGCTGATACTGCCAGGGTAAAAGTGGTGGTTAAAGATGGCTTGAATTACGATATCGCTACCAAGGAGTATAATGATGCTCTCAGATTGATGAAAATCTGGATACTGAGATATAAGTATACTTTTTATCAATTGGATAAGAAAATTAAAAAAACAAAAGGTTGGCGATCGGGCTTCGATATTACTACCGCATCTACTACATTAACAGGTACTGTCCTGGCCACTACTGCTGAAAAAGATGATACCAAGAAGCAGAATACGGGTAAGATCTTACCAAGCATTGGTGTGGTGGCCATGCCGGTAAAAGAGGCGGCAGCCCCACAGAAAACTACTGAACAAAACCAGGCTACGTTGCTGCGTGTTAATATCAAGCGGCTTGATTACATGATAACAGAGAACCAGTTGTTGGGTACCAGAGACCCGTTAATCAATGCTAAAACAGAGACCCTTAAGAAAGAGCTGCGGCAAAGCCAGGATCAGCTAAGGGAAGTTCCTACCGAGATGTCGGAGCGCTTCTCAGAAAAACAGCTGAATGACTATTTTGATAACCCAAGAGTGCAAAAGAAATACCGTTTTAAATAGTAGTTATTAACAGATATAATGCAAAGAGGCTTTCGTGATTGAAAGCCTCTTTTATTTGGAGCGGAACTATTGACTTACCTTCTTGGGGATGGATTTTGTTAAGCCCGTATAACGAACCTGTACCCACCCTGTTTACTTTACCAGGCATTTTTTAGCGGCGCCTTCCATGATTACTTTGATCTCACCGGGTGCTATTTTATCAGCATCTTGATAGCTATACTGTTCTTCGATCTTGGATCCGCTGAATTTACACATACAGGTAATAACGGCTGAGTCCGGCTGCTGCCCCCGCTGCGCATAGGTTCGTTTTGCTGATGAAATACAATTGCGCATAAACTCCTTTCTCTCGCTCTGCGTCCAGCTGCCTTTTTCACTTTTTTTGTCCTTTGTGCCACAGGCATTCAAAAGAATAACGGAGATACCCAGAAATATCATTGTTGCCTTCATTGGATCATCTTTTGAAATACAAAAAAACTAAGAAAGCGGCAAATCGCCGCTTCTCTTTACAATTCGATCAGCTCTGTTTATTATTCGCAAATAATGCAGGTGTTCCGCTGCTTCCTTTGCATAAGAAAACCGCCCCAGTTATTGAGACGGTTTTGTTATTTCAAATATTCGGTTCATTACAAATCGGTAATGGGTGCGTATTTAGGCACCAATGACTTCATAATAATCCATCCTATTAAATAGGCAACGGCACAGATAGCAAAAATGATAAAGTATCCTGCTTCGATTCCCTGGAAACCCAAAAAGCTCATCTGGCTTTTATCAGAGTAATCGAACAATACGCCCGAACCTTTATTAATCAGGAAGGATCCCACACCTCCGGCCATGCCACCAATACCAGTAATAGTTGCAATTGCTTTTTTAGGGAACATGTCTCCGATTGTAGAAAAAATATTAGCGCTCCAGGCCTGGTGTGCTGCTCCTGCAATACCGATAATAATAACCGGCAGCCAAACTGAATAACTACCTAATGGTTGCGCCAGCAGTGCCAGTAAAGGGAAAAAAGCAAATATTAACATGGCACGCATCCGTCCTGCATAAGGATTCATACCTTTCTTGTCAACAAAATAACTGGGCAGCCACCCACCTATAATGGATAGTAATGTAATCAGGTAAAGTGTAAAAATCTGGGGTGCGCTTTGGGTAGAGTCCAGCCCATAAACAGAACTCAAATAGGCAGGTGTCCAAAACAGGAAGAACCACCAAACCCCATCTGTCATGAATTTACCAACCGCAAAAGCCCATGTTTGCCTGTATTTGAAGGCCTGTGCAAACGAGATTCCCTTTTGCGAAGTAGCTACAGCATTTTCTTTAACTACTTCATCCTTATCATCCTGCTGTATGTATTCCAGTTCTTCTTTATTTACCCTGGGATGAACATTCGGTTTTTTATAAATAAACACCCAAAAGGCCATCCAGATAAAACCAACTGCACCTATAATGATAAATGACATTTCCCAACCCCATGCTTTAGCGATAAACGGAATGGTAAGTGGCGCCATTAATGCACCTATAGTTGCTCCGGCGTTAAATATACTGGTGGCATACGCCCTGTCTTTTTTAGGAAAATATTCCGCAGTAGCTTTGATAGCTGCAGGGAAATTACCGGCCTCACCAATAGCTAATACAATACGGGCGAAAATAAATAGTGATACACTCACACTGGCTACCTGCGCTACATCGCCTACTGTTGACAAGGCCTCCTTGGCACCATGAAAACCTACAGCCCACTCTCCCGCTACAATTCCTGAAGTTGCAATTCCGCAAAACGCATGAATAACAGCGCCTATAGACCACACAAAGATAGCCCACAAGAAGCCTTTCTTTGTGTCCATCCAATCGACAAACTTGCCGGCGAACAGCATTGATATAGCATAAACGATGGAGAATATAGCCGTGATGGTACCATAGTCGTTATTGGTCCAGTGAAACTCAGGAACTATAAAATCTTTCCAGGTAAGCGATAAAACCTGCCTGTCCAGGTAGTTAATAGTTGTTGCGAAAAAAAGCATGGCACAGATCGTCCACCTGTATTTGGTCATTTTCCCATTTCCATTGGCTTGCTGCATGTCGTTAGTTATTTTTTAATTGATTGAATAGTGGCAAAAACTTCTCTGGTAGCGCTTTCAATGGTTGCGTAATCTTTATTCGCCATCAGCTCTTTACTGATCAACTTGCTTCCCATACCTACTGCGCTTACGCCTGCTTTAAACCAGTTTTCAATATTTTCTTTAGTAGTATCTACACCGCCTGTCGGCATAAAGATCAAATTGGGGAATACCGGCTTGATAGCTGATAAGTATTTAGGACCTAATGTATCACCGGGGAACAACTTAATAAATCTAACACCTGCAGTTTCAGCTGCGATGATCTCAGTAGGTGTCATACAACCCGGGGCATATAATACATCATTGGCAACCGCATAGGCCGCGATCTCTGCCACATAACCAGGGCTAACTAAAAAGTCTGCACCAACGGCCAGGTATTCTTTTACCTGTGTCAGGTTTTTAACAGTACCAATACCTAACAAAAGGCCCGGCATTTCTGCATTGCGCACTTCTACCATTTTGGCAAAATTATTTAAAGCAGCTTCACCGCGACTGGTATATTCAATTGCTTTTACACCTGCTTTATATACGGCACGCAAAATTTCCACGCTTACCGTTTCGTCTGCATTAAAATATAGCGGCAGCATGCCCTGCTCTACTATCGCATCAATTGCCTGTTGTGTTGTAGCCATTTCAATTTAAGATTTAAGGCCTGTCTGCCGACAGGCAGGTTTAAAGTTCAAGGTTGAAAATTGTTCAAACCTTAAATAATTACTATTGTGTGAACCTCTACCAGTCAACTAATAACCGGTAAACTTATTCCAACTAGATCTTTACTTTGATCACCATCTTTTTAATATTTCCTTCTCCTACACCAATCATGGGTGCATGTACATCTTCGGGAAACAATATTACAAACTGGTTATCGGTTAAGTTAAAGTACATATCCGGTTTTTCATCCCAGAACTGTACATCTTTTGCATCGTCATAGCCGCCTTTATCGGTATCGCACTTTTCAATAGGCTTCCAGCCTATTTCCTCAACACCGCTGATGCACACCTGGATATCGATATGCTTACGATGGCATTCAAATTTTTCTAAAGACTCTTCGCGGCTTTTGCCTTCTTTATCAGATACGATGGCTTTTAGCTCATCGCCCTGGATTTCGTACGTGCCCGGTTCTATAGTTGCTAAATCTGTAGCAGCTATATACTCAAATGCTTTCACGAACAAAGGATGAACACTATTATACTTCTGCGCATTCTTTAATGAATCGATGATCATGATGATATGTTTGAATGTAAGATGTCAGATGTACGGCGTACGAAAAACTCAGCTGTCTTCGTACATCACACATCTAACACCATACACGTTAAGATTATCTCTGTACCCTTCCGCTGGCGTCGCCTTTCATTAGTGTTTTTACATCACTTAATGTAGCGTGGTTTAAGTCGCCGGGAATGGTATGTTTTAATGCAGAAGCTGCCACACCAAACTCTGCTGCATCGGCCATGCTCATACCGGTAACCAGGCCATAAATAAGGCCACTGGCAAAGCTATCGCCACTACCCACACGGTCAACAATACGCACGTCATACTTACGGGTGTGGTAAAACTCGTTACCATCACTTACCAATGCGCTCCAGCCGTTGTCGCTTGCGCTATAGCTTTCGCGTAAAGATGAAGCAATGTATTTAAATCCAAATTTTTCTTTCATCTGGCGGATCACATCTTTATAACCATCCAGGTTCAATTCCCCTTTGGTGATATCGCTATGAGCTGCTTTAAAACCTAAAGTGGTTTCAGCGTCCTCTTCGTTACCAATGCATACATCTACATATTTACACAGCTCAGTCATTACCGATTGCGCTTTTTCTTTGCTCCATAATTTCTTACGATAGTTTAAGTCGATAGAAGTGGTGATGCCTCTTTCTTTAGCCGCTTTTAAAGCAGCTTCCGTCAGTGCAGCAGCCTTATCGCTTAATGCTGGTGTGATACCTGTTGTATGGAACCAGTCTGCGCCTTCAAAAATTTTATCCCAGTTAAACTCGCTTGCATCCACATCGGCGATTGAAGCACCTGCGCGGTCGTAAATCACCTGCGAAGCACGCATGGAAGCACCTGTTTCCAAAAAGTAGATACCCAGTCTTTCGCCACCTAATGCCACGTGTTGCGTGTCAACACCGTAACGGCGTAAATGATTAATAGCAGATTGTCCTATTGCATTATCAGGCACTTTAGAAACGAAAACACCATTTAAACCATAGTTGGATAAAGCTACCGCTACGTTGGCTTCGCCACCGCCATAGGTAACATCAAATGAATCTGCTTGAACGAAACGTTGAAAGCCTGGTGTGGAAAGGCGCAACATTATTTCTCCGAGTGTAACAACTTTTTTTGACATGACTTCTTATTGAAAATTGAATATTGAAATTGAGTATCGATGATTGATGATCTACAGTACAAGAGTGCGACGCAATACCGATGCCACCTGCACCGCAGATGATACCATAATTATTTTACCGTATGTACCGGTGCCGGATCCATATCGCTATACACGAGATTCTCGCCGGCCATACCCCATATAAAACCGTAGTTGGCAGTACCGCATCCGAAGTGTGTGCTCCAGGGTGGAGAGATCACCGCTTCGTTATTAGCCATTACTATATGACGTGACTCAGCCGGGTTACCCATAAAATGGAACAGGCGCTGATCTGCCGGCAGGTCAAAATAGAAATAGGCTTCCATGCGACGGGTATGCGTATGTGGCGGAACCGAGTTCCATACACTACCCGGAGCCAGAATAGTTAAGCCCATTACCAGCTGGCAGCTTTGAAGACCTTCCAAATGGATGTACTTATAAACGGTTCTTTTGTTGGATGTTTCTGCCGCACCCAGGTCTACCGGGGAAGCCTGCTCTTTAGTAAACACCGCATTGGGGTAGGTTGCATGCGCAGGAGCCGACAAAATATAGAAAACAGCCGGAGCTTTTTTGCTGGCCGATGAAAAGCTTATCTTTTTTGTGCCTTTACCTAAGTACAGGCAGGAAAGCTTTTCCAGGTCAAACTTTTGACCATCGGCTGTTACCGTTCCTTTTCCACCTACATTAATAATACCCATTTCACGACGCTCCAGGAAATATTCCGCACGTAGCTCAGGATGATTACCTAATGTTAATGTTTTGGTTGCCGGAACAGCGCCACCAATAATTACACGGTCATAATGAGAATATACCAGTTTAATGGTATCGGCTACCATCAGGTCTTTTACCAGGAAATTATCGATCAGTTTTTGTGTGTCCATTGTTTTGGTTTCCTCAGGACCTACTGCAAAACGTATTTCCATGTCACCATCCACGAAAGTGTTGGTTTTATAATCTTTGAGTGCGGGTGCTGCACTTATTTTTTTTGCCATTATTTAAAGTATTTAGATATTAGATATCAGACGCTGTCCATTGTCTATCGACCATGAACCGTGAACCATTGACCATGAACTATCCACCATCCCTACCTTCCCATCCAGCCGCCATCTACAACCAGGATCTCTCCATTTACGTAGTTACTGGCCTGCGAGGCCAGGAAAATCGCAGGGCCTGCAAAGTCTTCAGGCGTTCCCCATCTGCCGGCCGGAATACGGCTTAAGATAGATTGGCTACGATCCGGATCTTCGCGTAATGCCTGTGTATTATCAGTGGCAATATAGCCAGGCGCAATACCATTTACATTAACGCCTTTGGACGCCCACTCGTTAGACATGGCTTTAATAACACTGGATAAGGCTCCCTTACTTGCTGCATAACCCGGTACGGTAATACCGCCCTGGAAAGTCAACAAAGAACAGGTAAAGATAATTTTTCCCCCTCCCTGCTCAATCATTTGCCTGCCAAACTCACGTGCCAGGATAAAAGGTGTATCCAGGTTAATGGCCAATACATTATCCCACCACTCATCAGGGTGTTCAGCAACCGGTTTGCGCATGATGGTACCTGCATTGTTTACCAATATATCGATACGCTCGTTTTCGCTCTGTACATTTTTAATAAATGCATACACGCTATCCCTGTCGGAGGCATCCAGCTTGTAAAACTTAAAGCTGCGTCCTAAAGCTGTCACCTGCTTTTCTATTTCAGAACCGGCTTCAACCGTTCTGGAAGCTACTATAATATCAGCGCCAGCCTGCGCCAGTCCCAGGGCCATACCTGCCCCGATGCCTTTATTACCGCCTGTTACCAATGCTGTTTTGCCGGATAAGTCGAAAAAGTTCAAACTCATTATTTTTTGTTTTGAGGAAGAGGGCAATCGCCGTTCTGCCGAAGCTACTATTTTAATTGTAAGTTGAAATATTTGTTGGCATTGTTAAAACAGATATCCTGTATGACCTGGCCAATCCATTCAATATTTGCAGGCAACTCGCCATTCTCTACATCATTACCAAACAGGTTGCACAAAATTCGCCTGAAGTATTCATGTCTTGGGAAAGAAAGGAAGCTTCTTGAATCTGTTAACATGCCTACAAACTTACTCAGTAAACCCATATTGGACAGGGCATTCATTTGTCTGATCATACCATCTTTCTGATCGAGGAACCACCAGCCTGATCCCCACTGGATCTTACCGGGAGCGGAACCATCGTTGAAGTTACCGATCATAGTTGCCATCAGTTCGTTATCAGCAGGATTGAGGTTATATAATATGGTCTTGGTAAGCTTGTCTCTATCGATCAGGCCACCCAGGAATTTGGATATCGCACGCGCCTGGGGGAAGTCGCCGATAGAATCCCAGCCCGTATCGGGCCCTAACTCGCGCATGGCTTTTAAGTTATTGTTCCTGATAGCGCCCAGGTGGAATTGCTGTACCCAGCCCTTTTCATGATCCCACTCGGCAAAGTATACCAGCATAGCCGAACGGAACTTATTCTGCTCTTCCAGGCTGAGTTCATGGCCACCATACACTTTATCGAAGATCTCGTGAATTTCATGTTCTGTATAATCTTCTGCATAGATCTGTTCTAATCCATGATCAGATACGGAACAGCCCATGGTTGCAAAAAAGTCATGACGCTTTTTTAATGCATCCAGGAAGTCTTTAAAAAATACAATATGCACATTGGAAGCGGCTTTCAGCTTTTTAGTATAGGCTACAAAGTTGGCTGCATTAGCCACGTTCATGGCAGCATCGGGTCTCCAGGCCGGGATAATAGGAATTTCAAAACCGTCGTCTTTTACTTTCTGATGATGCTCCAGCGAGTCAACAGGATCGTCTGTTGTACAAACCGTTTTTACATTCATCTTGCGTAAAAGGTTTCTTACGCTGTATTCGGGCGTTTGCAGCTTAGCGGTGCATTCATCATATATTTTACGCGCTGTTGAAGCATCAAGAATATCATGTACATCGAAGTAGCGCTGTAACTCCATGTGCGTCCAATGGTATAATGGATTACGCATCGTATAAGGCACCGTCTCCGCCCACTTTTCAAACTTCTCGTAATCGCTTTTATTGCCTGTGCAATATGCTTCATCTACGCCATTGGTGCGCATCGCACGCCATTTATAATGATCGCCATACAACCAGATCTGTGTAAGGTTTTCAAATTGCTTATCGTTAGCTATCTGGTCCGGGGGAAGATGGCAGTGATAATCGATAACCGGCATTTGCTTTGCATATTCATGGTAAAGCGTTTGCGCCGTTTTAGTTTCCAGTAAAAAATTCTCGTCTAAAAATTGTTTTGCCATATAGCCTGTGTCAGAATTTTTTGATTTTATAAATACGCGGAAATATTTTAAATGATTGCATCACTTGAAAACATCGCGGAACGTGAAAAATAGTTAGAAAATCTTGATTACTTTTAAACGATTTTATATTATGAAGATTCAAACGTTTGAATTAAAAAACTACAAGCTTACCCCGCGTTTCCATGGAATGAAATCATCCTGATTCAGTAATACTGCTTTGGGAATCACTTCCCCGCTTGCAGCTTTGATACAATATTCCAGTATATCTTCACCCATTTCTTCAATCGTCTTCTCTCCCTCTACCACCGGTCCGCAATTAATATCTATTATATCGCTCATTCTTTTGGTAAGCACGTTATTGGTAGATACTTTAATGGTAGGACAAACGGGATTACCAGTTGGTGTGCCCAGGCCGGTTGTAAAAAGTATCAAAGTGGCTCCCGATGCGGCTTTGCCTGTAGTTGCCTCCACATCATTACCAGGAGTACATACCAGGCTCAGGCCCGGTTTAGTGGCTGGTTCTGTATAGTCCAACACATCTACTACCGGTGAAGTACCGCCTTTTTTAGCCGCACCTGTACTTTTGATAGCATCGGTAATCAAACCATCTTTGATATTACCAGGCGAAGGGTTCATATAGAAACCAGAGCCCACAGCTTCTGCCTGGCTATTATAAGTGGTCATTAAATGAATGAACTTTTTCGCTTTATCTTCATCAATCGTCCTGTCGATCAGTTGTTGCTCTGCACCACATAGTTCAGGGAATTCAGCCAGTAACACCTTGCCTCCCAAAGCTGCCAGCAGATCGCTGGTGTATCCTACAGCCGGATTGGCGCTGATACCGCTGAAACCATCGCTACCACCGCATTTCACCCCTAACACCAGCTTTGATAAAGGTGCAGGCTGACGCTCCATTTTATTCGCTTCAATCAACCCTTTAAAAGTATCTTTAATAGCATCGCTGATCAACTGCTCTTCGCTCTGCGATTGCTGTTGCTCATATACCAACAAGGGCTTATCAAAATCCGGGTTACGTAATTTGATTTCCTCCAGCAATTGTTTGGTTTGCAGGTTTTGGCAACCGAGGCTTAATATGGTAACACCGGCCACATTAGGATGATCGGCATAAGCTGCCAGCAATTTTCCCAAAACGCCGGCATCCTGGCGTGTGCCTCCGCAGCCCCCCTGGTGGTTTAAAAACTTAATCCCATCAATATTCTTAAATACCCGGTCATTGGGAGTAGTTTGGGCAGCAGGCGCCAGATCCAGTGAGCCTATATCCTCTCCGTGCTTATAAGCCTCTACCAGGTGGTGGGCATATCTCTTATATTTATCAGTAACGGCATAACCCAGCTCATTGTGAAGCGCTTCCCGGATCACATCCAGGTTACGGTTTTCGCAAAATACGGTTGGCATAAACAACCAGTAATTAGCGGTTCCTACTCTTCCGTCTTTGCGGTGATAACCGTTAAAAGTCCGGCCTTCAAACTTAGACACGTCGGGAGGTGTCCATTGATAATGATAAGGACGATATTCAAAAGGATCCGCAGCATGCCGGGTATTCTCCGTGTTCATTACCCCGCCTCTCGGGATAAAGTTTTGCGCCTTTCCCACCAATACCCCATACATGATGATCTCATCTCCCGCCTGCATATCATTTGTAAAAAACTTATGCTTCGCGTTTACATCATCCTGCAATACAAAATCCTCTCCTTTGTATTGAATGGTTTGTCCCTTTTTCAGGTCTTTCAATGCAACGATCACATTATCGTTAGGGTGTACCTTTAAAACTAATTCAGCCATGGCAATAATTTTTACAATGTTACACCCATTTTGAATATCGCGATTTCTTTAAATCCGGTAAGCTCATGTTTTAACTGTTTACCGCTGGCTACTTCTACAATAAAATCAGCAAATTCCTGTGTCACCTCGTCTTTGTCACGTCCTTCCAGCAATACGCCCGCGTTAAAGTCGATCCAGTTTTTCTTAAAATCGAACAACCGTGTGTTAGTCGAAATTTTCATGGTTGGAACAAAGCTTCCAAATGGCGTGCCCCTACCTGTAGTAAACAATACGATCTGGCAACCGGATAAAGCCAGGGCTGTAGAAGCTACCAGGTCATTACCCGGTGCATTCAACAGGTTTAATCCTTTTACTTTTACAGGCTCAGCATAATCCAATACTGCAACTACCTCGGAGTTGCCACCCTTTTGGGTACAACCTAAAGATTTATCTTCTAATGTACTGATACCACCTTTTTTATTACCCGGTGACGGGTTCTCGTAAATAGGCTGATCGTGCTTGCGGAAATAGGTTTTAAAATTGTTGATCAATGCAACAGTATCGTCGAATACCTGCTCTGTAGTGCAGCGGTTCATTAAAATAGTTTCTGCACCAAACATCTCCGGCACTTCGGTAAGAATGGTAGTGCCTCCCTGTGCAATCAACCAATCTGAAAAACGACCCACCAGTGGGTTTGCTGTAATACCGCTGAAACCATCGCTGCCACCGCATTTCAAGCCCACTTTCAGGAGAGACAATGGAAGATCTTCACGTTTGTCGGCCCGCATTTTCTCTACCAGCTCGCTCATCAATTCAAAGCCTGCTTCTACCTCATCCGCTACGTCCTGGGAGATCACAAATTTCACACGATCTTCATCGAAAGTGCCCATCGCCAATTTAAACTCGTTCTGCTGGTTGTTTTCGCAACCCAGGCTCATCACCAATACGCCACCGGCATTGGGGTGTTTTGCCAAAGCTACCAATGCGTTTTTTGTATTCTCATGATCGTCTCCCAATTGAGAGCAACCATAATTATGGGAGAATACGCGGATATCATCGATATGACTTACATCTAACTCACTTTTAATGCGATTGATGATTGCCTGTGCCTGTCCATTCACGCAACCCACTGTAGGTACAATCCACAGTTCATTTCTAATACCTGCTTCACCATTATAACGCTTATATCCTTTGAACGTAAGATTACTTTGCGGTATATCCAGCTTAGCTCCTACCGGGTTATACTGGTATTCGAGATTATCGTGTAAGTTGGTTTTTACATTATGCGTATGCACGTGCTCACCTACTGAAATATCTGCCAGCGCATGACCAATAGGATATCCATATTTGATGATGTCTTCATCTTCAGCAATGGGCCTGATCGCAAATTTGTGGCCTGTTTCAATTGCATTTTTTGCGATGATGGCATCGCCATTCACGGTAAGTAAGTCCCCTTCTGCGATAGCATCAATAGCTACGCAAACATTATCATTGGGGTGTATTTGCAGATATTTTTCCATTTCCGAATGTTTCCTTTTGTTTGATTGTTTTCCTGGAGATCAACCTTCATGTTGATTCATTATTGCAGTACTTCAGTAACTGCAGCTTTCATTCCTTTATTTAATATTGCTTCAACTGCAACAGCTACCTCATCGGCAAAACCCGGCAGGTCTTTCAAAGGAGCCGTCCATATTTTATCATTGTTAATAATACCGTTCACCCATCCTTTAATATCTTCTTTATTGAAAGTGGATTGAATAAACTGAACGAATTCCGGTGTATCATTGGGCGTAAAGCTCACTTCAGACTGGCCGCTATACAATACCAGCAATGCCGCCAGCGAAAAAGTGGTTAACTTAGCCTGCTTGCCCAGTTTATTGTAGTTGTCTGCCACTGTCGGGAAGTCACGGGTTTCCCATTTAGACAAGGAGTTTAAAGAGATGTCTTTCAGGTAGTGCTTCAGATAAGGGTTATAAAAGCGCTCCAGGATTTTTGCTGCAAAAGCTTTCAGCTCTTCCGGGTCCTCGCCAATGCCCGGCAATACCTCTTCAGCAACCATACGGTTAATGAATTGTTCCACTTCCGGTGTATTGAATGCATCCATCACTGTTTCGCAGCCCAGCTGTAAAGCAACAGGTACCATTGCGGTATGTGCGCCATTCAATACCCTTACTTTCTTCGCCCTGAACGGACGGATATCATCCATGAACAATACATTCAAGCCGGCTTTATCCAATGGCAGTTTTTCTTTAATGCTGCTATCGCCACCAATGGCCCATACGTGGAAGTATTCTCCTTTTACAACCAGGTTATCGTCAAAGCCTATCTCTTCCTTGATCTCGTTGATGGTTTCTTTAGGGAAGCCCGGAACAATACGGTCCACCAATGTATCATAAAAATGATTGGCTGTTTTTACCCAGTTAATGAAATCATCACCCAGGTTATTGGCCTGCGCATGTTTGATAACAAATTCCCGTAAAGTAGAACCATTATCTTCAATCAGCTCACAGCAAACAATTTGTAAGCCTTTTGCGGCGTCTCCATTAAATTTCCGGAAACGCTTATGCAGCAAAGCCGTCATCTTAGCGGGGAAGGACTTAGGCGGTTCTGCATTCAGGTCATCACCTTCTTCATAGCGGATACCGGCTTCAGTAGTATTTGAGAAGATGAGCTCTAATCCTTCATTTAAAAACAGCTCTTCATATTTTTTGTACTCTGTATAAGGATTGATGATATCCGTGATAGATTTAATTAATGCTACTTCTTTTACCGGTTGCTTGTCCTTGATGCCCTCCAGGTAAACGTGGTATAGATTATCCTGTTTGTGAAAAATCTGCTTTACCACTTCGCCCCCGCCAATAGGCTGTACCAGCGCAATTCCATGATTCATGATGCCATCATTATTGGCTTTATCAATCATCCAGTCTACAAATGCTCTAAGGAAATTCCCTTCGCCAAATTGCATGATCTTTACCGGGTATTCCGGCTTTTCCACAGTGGTTTTATTTAACGGTTTCATATATTATTTAGTATTCAGATATTTAGATATTAGTATTCAGATAGTAGTATCCAGATGCCAGTGCTATACATTAAGCATAGTAGTATCTACTTGCTATTTTCAAGTAACCATTTTACCCAGTCGGCAGCGGCCTTATCGTTTTCAAATTGTTCGGGTAATCTCCTGTGGCCTATATATTCGTTGTAAATCCAGGGATCTCCCAATGCAAACACGGTACCCGCGCCATATTTACGCACAGCCATTACATCAAACCCATCTGCCTTAAGTATGATTTCGGCGGGCGCTGTGGCTGTTACAGAACT
>JBCNOR010000010.1:0-22522 GCA_039593785.1 Niabella sp.
GGAAGTAGCTCATTTGGTAGAGCACGACCTTGCCAAGGTCGGGGTGGCCGGTTCGAGCCCGGTCTTCCGCTCTGAAAAGTCCTCTCGAAAGGGAGGACTTTTTTTGACGAATTCCGTCAGCCCTGGTGGTGGTCCCGAAGTTTCGGGAGGTATAACACGAGGCGGCAAAATCCTATAAAATCTGAATTGTAGGAGTAGTTCTTTAAATATTGCCCTGGTGGTGGAATTGGTAGACACGCAGGACTTAAAATCCTGTGGGCAGCAATGTCCGTGCGGGTTCAAGTCCCGCCTGGGGCACCAAAAAATCAAAGGTTCGCGCAAGCGAGCCTTTTTTTGTGTCATTCATTCATTATAGTTAAGTGAATGAACTACTGTAGCTCAATGCCGGCCCATGGAATTATTAAGCGATGGCCAGTTCGTATAAGTGGGACAATTGTTTAAAAATTGTTCTATCATTGTATTACTAAAGGAGCACCTGCTGATGAATGTTGTATGCGATGATAAAGTGATCAATAGGAAAAGCTTTTTCCAGAACCAAAAGCGTGAGAAATTTATTAGAGCACAATCTGCTTGGAATGCCAACAAATTCGTTCTTCTTTTTATCATCTTTTGTATTCCATTTCTACATAGCCGTGCCCAGGATTCTATAGCATTCGATAAGATTTACGATAAAATTTCAAAGGAGATGGCTTCCCAAAAGCTATCTGCTGCGCTGGCATCGGCAGATTCGCTGTACAGGGCATCTCATAAACCCCGGTTTCGTATCAGAAGTTTAATGCTGGTTGCAAGGCTTTACCAGCAGCAGGAGGACATTGATAAATCAATAGAATATGCGCAAAGGCTTGAAAAGCTGGCTGCCGAAACGGGCAACTATGACTGGCAGGCGAAAGGAAACGGATACCTGGCGGGCTTATATAGAATGATGGGACTTTATGATCAAGCCGGTTCCTATTCTGAAAAGGCGCTGAAAGTTATCCCGAAGATAAAAGACCCTGAGCGGCTCAACAGCACCCGGGGACTGATCCTGCAGGAATTAGCCTTTAGCAATATGGATGGAGTACATAACAGGCAGGCTATTAAATACCTGGAAGAGGCGGGACAAAGCCTGGACAAGCTGAGAACCAATAGAGATTTTATGCTGCTCAATAACGAGCGCCTGTTAGGCGATAACTACAGGTTATTGAAAAGTTACGATACGGCACTTGTGTACTATAAAAAAGCACTGGCTCTTGGCTCCCAATTCCCCAGGCATTACACGGTTGGAATGACTTATAAGGGAATGACCGAAATACTGATAGAGCTGGGTGATTTAAAGGCTGCCAAAACCTGCCTGGACGAGGCAAACAAAATTGCAGATGAGTCGGAATATCTGCAATTAAAGGAAGGTATTTATGCAATTTCGAAAAGATACTATGAGAAGGTAAAGGATAATGACCAGCTGGCGGTTGCACGTGCCAAAAAAGATTCTGTAACAGGGGTGTTGCTGGATAAAAGAAGTGAGCTGCTGGATAAAACCTATCATCAACTGGAGCAACGAGGCGTAGAGGCAGAGCGGTCAGGCAATATAAAAACGGTAGCGATTTTTGGCGTGATATTGTTGTTAGTGTCAGGAGCAGGTTTTTTCATAATATACCACAAGAAAAAAAAGCAGCAGCTGGCACAGTTTAAGTATATTCTGGATCACCTGCATAAAAAGGAAGCTCCAAGAACCATTACAAAACCTTCAGCGGTTGCGGAGCAAAGCAGTGCGATGTATATTCCGCCTGTTCCTGAAGCTGTAGAGCCTCAGTCGGTGCCGGATGCAAGAGAAAAAAGAATAATGACGGAGGAGACTGAGCTGAAGCTACTAAAAGGGCTTGATGAATTTGAAAAGTCAGATCTTTTTCTGGACAGCGAGCTTTCTCTTTCATCGCTTGCCACCCGGCTGAATACAAATACAAGATATCTTTCGCAAGTAATAAAAGACCACAGGAAAACCGATTTTAACAGCTATATCAACGAGCTACGCGTAAACTATATTGTAGACAAACTGAAAAACGATCCTGGCTGGAAAGACTACAAGATTAGTGCATTGGCTTCTATAGCGGGCTTTTCATCTCATAGCCAATTTGCGGCCGTCTTTAAAACATTTGTCGGACTATCACCTTCTGTTTTTATAAAATACCTGGATAAAAGGCAGGACTAACCGCCGGCCCATTCGGTTCTATGTAAGCATCCATTCCAATAAGTCAGGAGTGCCAAAAACTAACCCCATCGCATACCAACTGGAAAGCCATAAGTGATCGTCATTTCAAATAAGAACTGTTTTTTGTAGCTAATAAGCCACATCATTTTGCGGGATAAGATATATCCCCATCGCATACTGTACCTGCTTTATGGCTAAGGTCCTTAATAATTACGTGCTGGATTTACCCAAAAGAGTATAAAAAGCTGTCGTTATTCTGAATTTTAGTATCCAAACTGGTATTCGCTACCAATTTGAAGTAGTTAGAGATTGTACATTTGAGCTCCCTATCAATGAGTTAACTGACTGTTAGGTTTTAAATGCTGGCTTATTCCTGTAAAAAAATAAACAGGGTTTGTAATAATCGTACAAACCTATTGGTAAGAATGGCCTGGTCAACAGGGCCGTTTCGGTTTGCAGCCGGGCGCCTCACAACGTAAAAACTATTAGTATCAGAAATCTACTTTTCATACAAAAGCTTAAAATATATCTCATGTCTACACGATTTTCTTGTACAGGTATACTCCTGTTTATGGCTGCCCTTTTGTCGGTGCTGTTGGTGTCGCAAAACGCCTATGCTCAAAAAAAAGAGGTGTGCGGCTTTGATGCCCGGTTTCAACGCCAGATGGCCACCCCACAAATAGCGCGCCAGATCACCGAGGCCAATGCCGGAATAGGCCGAAAACAAAATGACTTAAAGAGCATCCGCCAGCTCCAAAAGAATCGTGAAGTGCAGCCCGGGCCTATTTATCAGATCCCGGTAGTAGTACACGTTTTGTATCGACCGGCCGATGCTATACCTGGCTCCCCGGGCACGCCCAATGATTATGACAACAACTCCACGGATAACCCGACTGATGCATCGATCCACAGTATGATCGCTTTTCTGAATCAGGTATATGCGGGAACCTATGCGGCAGGCGGTATCAGTACACCTATACGCTTTGTGCTGGCTAAGCGGGGTCCTGATTGTAATGCAACCACTGGTATTATACGAAAAGAAATTACGGATCAGCGGTATGTAAATGACGGGCTTATGGATGGCGATACCGGACCTGGCATGCCGGAGTCCGAGCTGCTGGCAGAGAGCAAATGGCCAAGGAATGAATATTATAATATTTGGATTGTGCATAAGATCGGCGACGGCGGAACGAATGGATACGCCTATTTTCCTAACCGCTACAACGACAATGATGGCACTGTGCTGGATGCCCGCGTGGTAAACGGAACTGCGCTGACATTACCGCACGAAATAGGGCATGCGCTGGCGCTATACCATACTTTTGAAAGTAAAACCAATGGAAATGAGGAATTGATATGCCCGGTAAATACGAATCCGAATACCGACGGCGATGAGGTGGCTGATACCGACCCCCATAAAAAATCCTGGAATTGTTTTAGTGCCAGTGATATAAATAACTGCACCGGCCTGGTTTGGGGCAACTCCCGTACCAACATTATGAGTTACTTCAGTTGTCGCGACCGGTTCACCCCGGGTCAGGGCGACCGCCTGCAGGCGACCATGCTTACAGAGCGTTATAGCCTCATCGCTTCATTGGGTGATCAACCTCCGGCCGGGACATCCGTCAAACCCATTAGCCATGAAACTACCATTGAAAATACAAATAGCGGAACCGCTATGGGCCCCGTATTGGTAAAACTTAATACACTTTACTATCAGTCAGATGGATACCGGTCTGAATCGAAAATAGCCTACGAAGACAAGACCTGCACCATGGGAACCACAATTAACCGTTCGGGGAATTATACCATAGAGATCAATACTGTTACCAACCGGCAACTGGTTAAAGTGTGGATTGACCTGAACAACGATGGCCTGTATGGCGCCGGCGAATTGGTGGGAAGCAGCAGCCCCTCCGGCACGGGCGATCAGGTGCACAGTATTCCCCTTCCTGCAAGCTTGCTGGCAACGGCCTCAGTTTTTAATACGCCGCTGCGTATGCGGGTAGCGGCTGACTGGTATACCAATGATTATTTGTATGATTCAAAATTGCAATACGGCCAAATGGAAGATTTTGCGGTTACTATTGAGAATGCTACACTACCTGTAAACTTTGGCGACATAACTGCTGTGTTTAAAGACGGACGGTTACAGGTGAACTGGAGTACTATTACCGAAATTAATAATAGCCATTTTGAAATAGAAGCATCCGTTGATGGTAAAACTTTTTCTAAACTAGGCGAGGTAAATAGCCTGGCAACAAATGGCAGCTCCAATAAGGAATTAAAATACAGCTTTAGCAAAAACGCCGGAGATGCCGCTGTGGGGCTGGGACTATCTTTACTAACATTGGCTTTGGGCTTTGGCTATACTACAAAAAAGAGAAATAAAAAGCTCAATACTATACTGGTATTAAGTGGCATCATATTGATGGGGTTGGGCGCATGCAGTAAAAAGGATGTATCGGTGGCTATTGATAGCAGTAAATCTGTATTTATCCGGATTAAACAGGTTGACAAGGATGGTGGTTTTAAATATAGTAATAGTTTAAAAGTAGTTCGTCAATAAATGATAGCTGCTGGTTTACATGCAAGGCTAAGGACATGAGCCTTAGTTTCTCCCAGGGGCATTATTGATAATACCTATTTAGCATGTGCTAAAAGAAGGTTCGTGTAGGCGAGCCTTCTTTGTTTTTGAGTCATTCCGCGTTCAAATAAAAATAATCAAGCATAAACAAACCACAGCATAGATGATATGGTTGATTTCTTAAATAGATCTCTATATCTTAACTGTATAGAGAGCATTCTCTTCTCCGATGAAATGGATAGGAGAAAATTTTGACTGCGCCGCTTTGGTTATTTGCTGTTTTCAAACGACCAGTCTTTAATAGGAAAGACTTTCTACATACCTCTTTATCTTGCTAATGGTACCCCGCCAATAGAATGCCAAATGTTTGTAAATTGTTTCTGTCGGGAAGCCGGAGATGTCGATCGTTAATTGCGTATGATTATTAGTTGGAGCCAGCGCAAATTCAATCGTGGAGTAATTTTCAATTTTATCAGGGAGTTTCGAAACAGAACTAAAATGGCTATAGCACAGTCTTTGCTCTTTGCTGTAATCCAAAATCCACCCTTTGTTTTCAAATCTTGTATGGTGAAAACCCGAAATCAAAATGGGCGAATTAATGGCCCAGGTAGTTTGCACTTCCAGGTTCATCTCAGGTTCACCCATCCATTCGGACATCAATTTAGGATCAGTCAATGCAGTCCATACCCTGGAGGGCTCAGCCCCGATCGTTATTGAAACAGAGATTTTTTCTAACATAGTAGCATATTTAAAGCACCCGGTTAATCCGCTATCAAAGTTATCTTCTCCAGGCGAACAAACACAGATCAACTGCTTCCAGGATAAGACGATAATGTGTATAACTATTTGTACTACCCAGATTGCGTATTGCTAAATATTTTAGTATTTTCGGGTTGTCAAATATTTTTAATGAAAAACATGTAATCTATGATTTTAAAGAACATTTCAGATTTGAAATTAACACCTGGAACTACGGCTAACCAGTATGCAAATGTATTAGGCTATTACGCGCCGGGCGATAAGGGCGGCGGTGATTTTTATTGGGATGACACTTCAATCGAAGATGAAAATGGCGGAACTATTTTCGAAGTAACAGGTACTGCAACAGGGAGATGGAAAAGGAACTATTCCGATGCTGTCAATGTTTGTTGGTTTGGAGCCAAAGGAAACGGAGTTACAGATGATACTATTGCAATACAGTCCGCTGTTAATTCTATTAGTAAAATTGGAGGTGGTATATTGAATTTTGTATTCGGTCGATACGCAGTTACTCATATAGATTTTTTTGGCAAAACGTACTCAAATATAACGTTGGTCGGAAATAACTGCACAATATTGCCTATTTATACAACACGTAATCCTGGAGCCTACGCGTTAACTTATGGAAGATTCAGAGATGCAGATGCTGTATTTTTATTTCAAGGATCCACGAATTATGCGAATACCGATATCGATTGTATAAAAAACATACACATTTCAGGTTTTAATTTTTGGTCCGATATTGAAGCAAAACAATTCGACGAAATAAGTCACCATGTTGCTGCAAGCGGAATTAGCGGGTTATATGTCGATAATTGCACTTTTACAGGTTTTCTTGGGGACGGTATTTCAATCACAGAAGGCTATGATGTCACCCTAAATGGGGGAGGATATAATCAAAATGTTCATATTGAAAATTGCACATTCGATGGTGTCAATAATGATAATAGAAATGCTATTAGCATTTATTATTGCGATCTTTTCTCCATAAAAAGTTGTGATTTCCGAAATTGTACGAGAGGAGGTATGCCTGGCTGCATTGATATTGAACCCAATACTGATCTTACTATCAATAGAGGCGGTATTATTGAAAGTTGTAAATTTTTCAACACGCCACATGAATGCGGCGTTAATGTTTCAATAGCGAGCGGGACAACCGCGTTAGATAATGGGAATATACCCAAGATAAAAATATCTGGATGTGTTTTTAAAGACATTGCAATACCAGTGGCGGTTACGGGAGGTATAGGCTTAGATTATGAGAATATGATTGTTTTTGAAGATAACATATGCGATAGAATGGGTGTGCCATTTTTTCTTAATGGTGGAGTAGGCCTGACTCTTTCACGAAACATATTTACTAATATAGGCGATATCCTTGCTGGGGATAATATAACTCTTATTACTCTAACAGGTTGTCGAAATATAAAGATCTTGAATAATACCTTTGATAATTGGGGGCACAACCGCCCAACTGGTACTAACCCAGGCGATTATCAGTATGGTTTATGTTTTTCTTCAAATGGGATATTACCCATCTACAATGTGACAATTTCGGGTAATACATTTAGACGGACAAAGCGACATGCTATAGTATTTTTAACAGTTCCGGAAAAAGTTGGAAATATTAGTATGAATACTTTTATCGACGATGGCACTTTAGATTATCCCAATGTTATGCCTCTAATGATCTCAGGTGCTACTCCTGTAGCTTTTGGAGATGCGGACTTAAGTGGTAATGTTTCGACAGGAACATATATGCAGGTTGAATACAATCATGTAGCTTTCGAAGTTAATTATTGGTGGGAAAGTTTTACTCCTGCGCAAGTGCCATTTTTTGATACGACCTTTTATAGCCGAGGTATTGTCTTTGGTGGTGACGTAGAGCATAATTATTATTCTTTTTATGAAAGGATGAAGTATCCTGTCCAGTTAGGCTCAGCAGATAGCGTTGTAGCTGTTAAGCAGACTCTTGTTATTCCAGCTTTACGAAAAACTGTTATTCGTTACTCTGTATCGAATTCGGATTGGAGTGAGTGGTTTACGGCCGGATTTGCAAAAATGGGAAGCCAAGATGATAGCACTGCGTCAACTCTAACAGGAATAGTAGCGGACTTTAATAGCCTTTTAGTGAAACTAAAATCGGCAGGATTAATGAGTTAGGATTATGTGTAACGGAGTCGAGCTACGATGAAACATAGGCGTTCTAAAAAATCAAAGATTAGTTGGCAATTGAGTGACTGTCTGTTTGAATAAACACTATATTGGTATTCGATAAAAGGTTCGCTTTCGCGAATCTTTTTTAATCCTTCTTAATTGCATGGCACGCAAATTGTCTTTTTACAGAAAAAACATTAGCTCTATAGCCCATGAATACGCAAACCATCATAGGCGTTACCGCCAGTATCTGTACTGCTGTGTCCTTATTGCCCCAACTCGTAAAAATTATACGCGAGAAAAAAGAGTCGGATATTTCTTACTGGATGCTGGCCATATTGATAACGGGATTAGCTTTATGGGTTGGGTATGGCTTTATGGGAGAAGATTACATCATTATTGTTTCTAATTCAATTTCTTTGTTGATCAATATAAGTGTGCTCATCTTAAATATTTATTTCAGTAAGAAAAAGAGTTCTTAACGGAAACTAAACTTGTTCCTGAAATTTTGCAGTGCCGCCCTGCATCGCTATCTTTCCTGTTCAAAATCAGTTGCAAGTATGAAGTTGATCTCGATGCTGTTGCTTTCGGCATTGCCCTTTAGTGTTGGGGCACAAACCAAAACCGATAATAAGAAGTGGGAGGTTTCCAACCCCGGGGGGCCTTATAAGGATGTGTCATTTTCCGTTAAGGAGGGTACCTGGATGAACCTAGACGTTTCCCCAGATGGTAAGGAAATTATTTTTGACCTGCTGGGTGATATTTACAGTATACCGGCTACCGGCGGAACCGCTACATTGCTACGGGGCGGCCACGCGTTTGAAGTACAACCCCGTTTTAGTCCCGATGGTAAAAAAATATCTTTCACCTCAGATGCGGGGGGCGGCGATAATATCTGGGTAATGGACAGGGATGGTAAAAATGCAAGGGCCATTACAAAAGAAAACTTCAGGTTATTGAACAATGCCGTATGGACGCCCGACGGGCAATATATAGTTGCCCGCAAACACTTTACTTCGGGCCGGTCGCTCGGAGCCGGTGAAATGTGGATGTATCATTTGTCCGGTGGTAATGGCTTGCAGTTAACCACGCGTAAAAACGATCAGCAGGATGTTAATGAGCCCTGCGTATCGCCGGATGGGCGTTATGTTTATTTCAGCGAGGATATGTACCCCGGGGGATACTTTCAATATAATAAAGATCCCAATAACCAGATCTTTATGATCCGTCGTTTTGACCGCGAGAAAGGCAGGGTTGAAAATGTAACAGGTGGCGGGGGAGGGGCCGTTCGGCCGCAACTATCACATGATGGCAAGTTTCTGTCGTTTGTGAAACGTGTGCGCACCAAATCTGTGCTGTACCTGCGCAACCTGGAAACAGGGGAGGAGTGGCCTGTATATGACCAGTTGAGTAAAGATCAGCAGGAAGCATGGACTGTTTTCGGTATTTATACCGGTTATGCCTGGTCTCCTGATGACCGTTATATCTACATCTGGGCCAACGGTAATATTATGAAAGTGGAAGTAGACGCTGTCAATAAAGCAACGGCGATCCCCTTTGTTTGTAACGTGAGTCAGCGAATCTACGATGCAGTGCGATTTAAACAGGACCTGGATGTTGATCATTTTAAAACAAATGTGATCAGGCAGGCGATGACTTCTCCCGACGAGAAGTGGCTGGTATTTAACGCCGTTGGTTACCTGTGGAAGAAAAAATTACCCGACGGAAAACCCGAGCGTGTAACAGCCGGCAATGATTTTGAATTTGAGCCTTCTTTTTCTGCCGACGGCAAGCAATTGTTATATACTACCTGGAACGATGAAAATTCGGGTGCTATCTATAAGGTAAATATGGATGGGGCGGCCAAACCGTTTAAACTTACCAAAACAAAAGGCATTTTCCGTACCCCGTCATTTTCCCGCGACGGTAAAAAAATCGTTTTTATCAAAGAGGGCGGCAGCGATGCTTTGGGACCTGCACATACCAGCCAGCCGGGCATCTACCTGATGTCGGCCGATGGAACCGGTGAACAGTTTGTAATTCAGCGCGGAGGTACACCTTATTTTAGTGCTGCCGGCGACAGGATCTATTTTGAAACGGGCAGCAACAATTTATCCACTTGTAAATTAAACGGTGAAGATGAAAAGGTATTATTAAAAAGTACATATGGCAATAATTTCAGGGTGTCTCCTGATGAGCAATGGATTGCTTTTACTGATTTACATAAAGCTTATGTAGCGGCTTTTCCCAAAACAGGAAAAACGATTGAAATCAGTGGCAGTTCTTCCGACTTCCCGGTAAAACTGGTGTCTAAAGATGCAGGCTACAACCTGCATTGGAGCAGCGATGCTAAAAAACTGCATTATACTTTAGGAAGCCAGTACTATACGATCAACCTCGATGAACGTTTTGAATTTATAGCCCATAAGCCTGATTCGTTATTTAAAATACCGGAGCAGGGTAGAGAAGTGGGGCTGCAAGTAGCCATGGATAAGCCTTCGGGTATCATCGCTTTCAGCAATGCGCGTATCATTACCATGAAAGGCGATGAAATTATAGAGAACGGAACTATTGTGGTTGAAGGCAACAAAATTAAAGCGATGGGTAAAACCGGTGAGGTTACTATTCCTTCATCAGCAAAAACAATTGATGCGGCAGGTAAAACAATTGTTCCGGGTTTTATTGATGCACACGCACATGCAGGACATTTCAGAACCGGTATTACCCCACAGAAGCACTGGCCTTACTACGCCGCCCTGGCTTATGGTGTTACCACCATACACGATCCTTCAGCTAATAGCGAATTTGTATTTGCCAACGGAGAGCTGGTTAAATCCGGTGCACTTACAGGACCTCGTGTTTATTCCACCGGCACCATTTTATATGGAGCTGACGGAGATTTTAAAGCAGTGATCAACTCACTGGAGGATGCCAGAAGCGCGCTCAGGCGCACCAAAGCTTTTGGCGCTTTCTCCGTAAAAAGTTATAACCAGCCCCGAAGGGAGCAACGTCAGCAAATTATACAGGCGGCCCGCGAATTGAATATGGAAGTAGTGCCCGAAGGCGGTTCCTTCTTTTTTCATAATACCAGTATGATATTAGACGGGCATACCACTATTGAGCATAATATGCCGATAGCCGTGTTGCAGGACGATGTAATACAGTTATGGAAAAGATCTCAAACAGCCTATACACCTACATTGATCGTGAATTACGGCTCGGTAAGCGGTGAGTATTACTGGTATCAGCATACCAATGTATGGGAGAAAGAGCGGCTCATGCGGTTTACGCCACGCGAGGTAATTGACGCGCGCAGCCGTCACCGTACTATGTTACCCGAGGAGGAATATATTAACGGCCATATTTTATCATCTAAAAACCTGAAACGGTTAAACGATGCAGGCGTACTGGTGAATATGGGCGCGCATGGACAGATCCAGGGCATCGGCGCTCATTGGGAGATCTGGATGATGACGCAAGGCGGAATGACCCCGCACGAGGCGCTAAAGACGGCTACTATTAATCCTGCCAAAAGTTTAGGACTGGATGCTAATATCGGCTCTCTGGAAGCGGGAAAATTGGCAGACCTGATCGTGCTGGACAAAAACCCGTTGGAAAATATTTACAATACGGAAACAATAAAATTTACAATGGCTAACGGCCGGCTATATGATGCCGAAGAAATGAATGAGATCGGTAATAGCCCTAAGAAGCGGACAAAGTTCCCCTGGGAGTTGTACAAAAATGCTACTGCGTTTCCCTGGCATGATGAAACAACCGGGCATGGCTGCGGCTGCGGACAGCACTAAAATATAAACGGCTACTTATTTCTTTTTTCGAACTCTTCTTTAGTGACTTTTCGGTCGTTGAGGAAGTAGTTTGTGAACAGAACGGTTCCGTCCGGCTTATACATACGTGATGGCCCGTTTCGTTTATCATCTACATAATAAGCGTCCTGCGTTTTGATGCCATTAGCATACATTGTATTAAGGCCGGTTTTTTTACCATTCTTATACATGGTTTCCATAGCAGGTACACCCAGCGTATACGTGCGCGACAAACCATCTTTTAGACCCTGCTTATAGTTGGTTTCTGAATTAAGCTCGCCATTGATGTAGGTCCTGGATATACCGTCCTTCAAACCATTTTTATAGTTTTCTTCAGAAGATATTTTCCCATTTACATAACGGGTGGCCAGCCCTTCTCTTTTACCCTGTTTATAGTAAGTGATAGCTTTGGTGCCGGAAGTAACCATCTCTGCTACTCCGTCCTGCTTTCCATTTACATAATTTTCTTTCAGCCAGGTTTTACCCTGGCCATCATAGTTCTCCTTTTTACCATGCCGAACACCGTTTTTATACCCCATCCTTGCCGATACTTTTCCGGCCGCATTGTACCAAAGCACATCACCCGTGATCAAACCATTTTTAATAGTATAAAGGCCATAGCCACCATCATCGAAACGTTGTTTGTAGGCGCCGTTTAAGGGTATGTTATTCAGGCTAAGCTCCATACGCGAGCTATCGCTGTTGTATTTTCTTCTTACCTGGTCCCAGTTGATGTCCTTCACCTCCTGGGCATTCATACAAAGGGTTGACAGGCTAAAAGATAAAAGGGGTAAAATCCTTTTCATATTTGTTGTCTTCGGGTAAGAACTAATTTTTTACACCAGCCATTGTTACAGATTGTCGCTGTTGTTGCTTTTCCAATATCGTTTGCAGGTGTGGCTGAATATAATGATTCAGCGTGTCCTGCGGAATATCCAATGCTTTGGGATCTTCTATAACTTTAAACCAGGGCCGGGGTTCTCCAAAAGGATATTGCCCGAAAATAATAACCGGTGTGCCGTAAGCCAGTTGCTCATGATCATTTTTTAAGATCCATTGATCTGCCCATCCATATAAGAACTGCGCGTCTGCGCCCAGTAAACGCATACAGCTATGAGAGGCAGGATAGCCGGGTAATGCATATTCGTGAAAACCAACCCCCCATTTATTATGCACGTTAAAGTTCCATTTTAGTATCCATTCATCATCGACCGTGCTGACGGTTTTTTTTGCTTTCCAGTTGGTAAAAAATAAACCTACAGGCGTTTTTGTTTTTTTCTTTCCCATATTGGTTGGCCCTGTTAATACCAGCTTGCCATTTTCGTAAGCAGCAAAAACCTGTGTGGGATAAGAGAAGAGAATGATTTTATTGACGTCTTTTAGCTGGTCAATATTTTCGGGAAACGGAAGGTAAAAGCTTAAAGGTTTGGAAAAGTCGCTTGGCACCAGTATGCTGTCCAGCCTTTTAAGGTGCGTGGTATCTACCCGGTTAATTGCGTTCAGGATATTAAGATGTTGGGCGCCTTCAAAAGAATCTTTTAACGACTGCCATTCTTTTTTCTTCATCCAATGATAGGTGATCGCCGGCTTCAGGTTCTCTTTTTGGGGAGGCGCTATTGTTTCCACTACGTTTTTCATGGTGCTGTCTACCATGTCGGGAATACTTTTTTGCTCTTTGTTTTTGCATGAGAAAACAGCAGCTGTTAGTAAAGCCAGGGTGGATAAAGAAAATGCTTTTAAGTTCATGGTACTTGCAAGATGCTGAAATATTTCGAGGAAATGAAATTTTGCGAACGGCAGCAGTCATCATTTTGAAAAACGTATATTCGTAGCATACAACACTTGTTACAGGCGTAACGCATAACGTGACAACCGTTGGAACGAAAATCATCGAATAAGAATATCTAGCTAAAATAAAAATAGAAAAAGATGAAATTTAAGTTAAGAGCCGGCATGATCGGCGGCGGTAAAGGCGCTTTTATCGGCGCCGTACATCGCATTGCTTTAAATATGGATGGATTGATTGAACTGTGCTGTGGCGCCCTGAGCCAGAACCCTGAAAAAGCCAGGGAGTCTGGTAAGGAATTGTTTTTACCGGAAGACAGGGTGTATGGCAGCTATGAAGAAATGATCAAAAAGGAAAGCGAGTTGCCTGAAGATCAGCGCATGCATTTTGTGATTATTGTTACACCCAATTTTGCACATTTCGAACCGGCCATGATGGCCCTGGAACATGGCTTTCATGTAATGATCGATAAACCTATGACACTTACCCTTGAGCAGGCCAGGGCGCTTAAGGCCAAGGTGGATGAAACAGGACTTTTACTGGGATTAACACATACCTATTCGGGTTACCCATTGGTAAAGGAAGCCAAAAAAATGGTGGCAGATGGTAAGTTTGGCGCTATCAGGAAGATTTATGTAGAATACCCCCAGGGCTGGTTAAGCCAGTTTAGCGAAGCCGACGGTAACAAACAGGCTGCCTGGAGAACAGATCCTTCGAAAAGCGGGAAAGCAGGATGCATGGGCGATATAGGCACCCATGCTGCCCACCTGGCTGAATACATTTCCGGTCAGAAAATTGTGAAGCTTTGCGCCGATCTGAATATTGTAGTGCCCGGCAGGTTGCTGGATGACGACGGCGCTATGCTGCTGAAGTTTGACAAAGGCGCCAGCGGTGTATTGGTGGCAACACAGGTAGCGGCCGGGGAAGAAAATAATTTGAAAATCCGCATCTACGGTGAAAAAGGCGGCCTGGAATGGAGCCAGCAGGAGCCTAATACTTTACTCGTTAAATGGTTGGATGCCCCGGCACAGGTGTATCGTACGGGTAATGGCTATCTTTCATCCGTTGCGCAGTTCAATACCCGCACTCCCGGCGGGCATCCGGAAGGCTACCTTGAAGCATTTGGAAATATTTACAGGAATTTTGCTTTGGCGTTATCAGCCCAACTCAATAGCGAAACCCCCGATCCGCTGATCGACTACCCTACAGTGGAAGATGGGGTGCGGGGTATGGCCTTTATAGATAATGTAGTGGCATCGGCCCAGAGTGACCAAAAATGGTGGGATTACGTGGTTTAGCAGGTCTAGTGTGTATTTTCCACACATTATGCCCAAACAAGAATCTTAATGCAAACTTCAGGGCAAATTAGTTTATCTTGCCCCGCTTAAAACGAGTTAAAATTATGAGTTTTCAAAACTATAATGTTCCTTACGAGGTTGATAATAATTATACAAAGAAAGTGGCTTATTTTTCGATGGAGTTTGCAACCCATCAGCCCTTAAAAATATACAGCGGCGGCTTAGGATTTTTATCCGGATCTCATTTAAGAAGCGCCTATGAATTAGGCCAGAATATGATTGGTATTGGTATTTTATGGAAATACGGTTACTACGACCAGGAACGTAACCAGGATCAGACACTGGACGTTGCCTGGAATGAAAAAATATACAGCTTCCTGGAAGATACCGGTATTAAATTCCAGATTGATGTGCACGATCACCCTGTATGGGTAAAAGCATGGTATCTGAATCCTGATACTTTTAAGACAGCTCCGTTATTTTTATTGAGTACCGATTTGCCGGAGAACGATTACGTATCCCAAACGATCACCCATAAGCTATATGATAGCAATGTGGCTGCTAAAGTTGCCCAGTTTATTTTGTTAGGTGTAGGCGGCGCTAAGCTGGTAGATATATTAAACTTTAATCCGGATGTGTATCATTTAAATGAGGCACACGGCTTATCAGCTGCTTTTTACCTGTACCAGAAATATAACAGGAATATAGAAGAGGTTAGAAGGAGATTGGTATTTACCACCCATACACCGGAGGAAGCAGGAAATGAAAAGCATGATATTTATCTCTGTCATAAAATGACTTACTTCTGTGGTCTGAGCATCGACGAAGTAAAACAGTTAACGCAGGATTACAGCGATTCGTTCAATCACTCGCTGGTGGCGCTTAGGTTTGCACGCCTGGCGAACGGCGTCTCTCAACTACATGGAGAAGTATCAAGAGAAATGTGGGGCAAGTATCCTAATATCTGCCCGATCATCTCCATCACCAATGCACAAAACTGGACCTATTGGGCCGATAAGCAGATGTACAAGTTCAAGGATGTAGGTGACGATTACGGTTTTGATGATCGTAAAAAATGGATGAAAAAGCGTGCGTTTGAAATTGTTGCCGACCAGACAGGAAAACTTTTTAATCCGGACGTATTTACTATTGTATGGGCGAGAAGATTTGCGGGCTATAAAAGAGCTGGGATGATCGCTTCAGATCCTCATCGTTTCTTTGAGTTAATGAACAATCAGCAATACCCGGTACAGATCATTTGGGCCGGGAAGCCTTATCCAATGGATCATCCCGCTATCAGCGAGTTTAATGAGCTGGTACATTTGAGCAAGAATTACAGGAACGTTTCGGTATTAATTGGTTATGAGCTAAGCCTTTCTAAAAGATTAAAACAGGCGGCCGACCTGTGGTTAAATAACCCACGTGTACCAAGAGAGGCTTCAGGAACGAGTGGTATGACTGCAGCGATGAACGGGGCTGTTAATTTCTCAACAGATGATGGCTGGATACCAGAGTTCATTAACCACGGACATAACGGCTTTGTGATACCTAAGGCTGATTATGCAAATATGTCTACATACGACCAGGATCAGTACGACCTGAACAAAATGTATGAGATCCTGACCAAGGAAATATTACCGCTTTATTATGGTGATTATAAAACCTGGCGCCAGGTTATGAAAAACGGAATGCAGGACGTGCGTTTCCGTTTTGATAGCAACCGTATGGCGCACGAATATTACGAAAAGCTGTATAACGCTTAATATAATAGCGAATCAACGTATAGGGCTACAAGAGAGGGCAATAGTAACCTCTTTTGTAGCCCTTTTGCATATGGGTACCTGCAGTTTCCACGTTGAAAGATCGCTTAAAATGGTTATAAGGCGCCGGTTAATATCTCCCCGCTAACCCGTATCTTCGTTCCGGTGCCGATAGGTGTGGAAATGACAGAAACGGTGGTGTAGCCCCGCCTGCGGTTCTATTTAAAGCCGGGGGCATCTTTGTCCTGCAATCCTTCTATAACGAGCAATGGACGCCCATGTCATCCGGTCATTTCGGTATCGTAGTTAATAGGTAGCTTGAATTCTGATCAACTAAACTAATTTTTCTATTACTTATGAGTGCGGTTGGAAGCATTTTATATAAGATATGGGGTAAAGTATCCGGCGCCTTTTTAGCCTTCAAGGGATTCTCGTTATTATCGAAGGAAGAAACCAGGCAGGCCCTTAAACCGTTTCTCATACATACAGTACCAGCTTCATCATTAAACCTGCCGGAAATATTTGATGAAAAAAATCCGGATAAAAGAATTTATGAGGCTTATACTTTTCCGTCCGAAGAAATATATGTCTGGCAGTGCGGGTTTAAAAATGGCTTCATCTCCAAACATGGATCGGTAATAATAAATAACCAGGTTTTTTGTACGGATTGGGACCACCGGGGTATCAGGCACAGGTTCTGGGAAAAGGATACGCGTCCTGCTAAATCTGTTCCCACTGTTATTCCTTTGTTAAGTCATCATCAGAATCATCAAAGCGCTATTGCGCTTACCGGGTACTATGATTTTGTATTGCTCCTTGCAGCAAAGCTCAGCAGGATCAAAGATGCAATGAAGGAAGAAGATATCGGGGATTGTTTTATTACCTATCATTCCTTCGGCGGGGCCTATGAACGGGAATACCTGGAGTTGTTAGGCTTCAACCCGGATCATTATATAGACAGCCGTACTTATAAGCTTTCCGGGGAGAAAGTGATTTTTGGCAACCTGGGTACCTGGAAACCTAATGTAAACGAAATCCTTTCATTAAAAAGAAATATCGAGAGCAGGTTAAATATTTCCGATCAAACACCTTACTCCGGCAACCGGGTATACATCAGCCGTAAAGGCAGAAGGGTTATAGAGAATGAAGCCGAATTAATAGAGTTATTGAAAGAGTTTGATTTTACGATCATTGAAGATAAGGCAAGAAGTGTGAGGGAGCAGATTGAGATATACAGGAATGCCTCGTTTATAATAGGACCGCACGGGGCTTCATTTGCGAATATTATATGGAGCAGGCCCGGAACCCATCTCTACGAGCTTTTTTCAACCAGCTGGGCGCCCGACTATTTTCTTTACATGGCTCAAATCAATAACATGAAGTATGCTGCTTACCAGGATGATAGCCATGAGGAAATTAAAGATGATCTTTTTAAATCACTGTGCCAGGATATTTACGTATCCATTCCTCATTTACGGGCCAGCTTAACCGCGATATTGGCTGAAAGCCGGCCTGAGCGGGAGGGATAGGGATATTCCCGAACGGGCCTGGTCAAACCAGCCTGAAACCGGCTCTTTTGCGTAAAAATTAGCTAATCCCGTCTATTGGGGACCTAAATGAGGCCGGAAATTTATATCTTTGGGACATAAAGATGTTTTAATTTGAAAGGGAATGCCTTCTATTTAAACTAATACACGAATTAAAATGGCTAATAAACACTAATACTCTCATATAAGAATAATTCATCATTGTCAATAAAGTGGACCTGCTATATAAGAATGACGAAATTGAAGATGTAGTAATTGGAGCTGGCCGAAGTTGACAAGGAACGATTGAAAGGGAGGCAGCAATTATATGTGTTAGCAGAAAATTATCGGTTAGCCCCAATTCTTAAACAAAATATCGCCTCATATCGAATTACGTAAATATATGAATCTAACGAAACCGCAACTGCAGTTAATTTTTGAATAGTAGGTTTTTGTTCTGCCAGACTTATTGATTAAGCCTGCAGCCGATATCGTTATATGCTGAAAGAAAAAAAATGAATATGGAGAATCAGATGTACAAGCCGCTTCCGGAAGGAAGCGTTGTGGATTTCTTTGAATCGGCATCCTATCATAATGCTGATGGCATAGCTTTAAAATTCCGCTCAGACTCCTATTCTTTTAAAGCATTCAATGAATCGGTCAATAAGTATGCCAATTATTTATTAAAGAGCGGGGTTCAGAAAGGCGATATAATTGGTATTGTACTGGATCGCAGCCCCCAGGTAATAATGGCGCTGCTGGCTGTATTGAAATGTGGCGCAGCCTATCTGCCCATTGATCCTGAATTCCCTGAAGATCGCATAAAACTGATGTTGGAAGATTCGGAAGCAGGTTTCGTATTAATTCATAAGGCGCTTTCAGGCGGCCTTCACACACCGCATTCAAAGCATTTGATCATAGAAGAGGTAGAAGCGGCATTACAGGATGTTGACGCTGCCGACCCGGGTATAAAAGTATCCGGAGATGACCTGGCTTATTTGCTCTACACATCCGGCTCAACCGGTAAACCTAAGGGAGTGATGGTTTCCCATAAGAACCTGCTGAATTTTTTGTTGGGTATGAAAGATATCTTTAATACAGGTATCCATACAAAATTGCTCGCGGTTACTACCGTTTCCTTTGATATAGCAGGCCTGGAGATATTCTTACCCCTGATTTCGGGTGGGCAACTGGTGCTGGCTGATAAAAAAGTGACCAAAGACAGTAAAGCCCTGATAGAATTATTACACTCGGACGCAATTAATATTTTTCAGGCTACACCGGCAACTTATAAACTCCTGTTACAGGAGGAGTGGCCTTCTATGCCATCATTAACATTATTGTGTGGCGGAGAGGCGTTGACCAAAACCATAGCAGACGCCTTGTTACAAAAATGCGGCCGCCTGTTTAATATGTACGGACCCACCGAGACAACCATCTGGTCAACAGTAAAAGAAATTACGAAGGAAGATGGCTTGATCTCAATAGGAGCGCCCATCAGAAATACATCTGTTTATATTCTTGATGAAAACCACGCATTGTTACCGCCGGATACAGAAGGAGAAATTTTTATAGGCGGAGATGGTGTAGCGCTGGGTTATTATAAACGGCCGGAGCTGACAGCAGAGCGGTTTATTGCCGATCCGTTTTCCGGTAAGGAGGGCGCGCGAATTTATAAAACCGGGGATTTGGGTAAGCTGTTGGCTAACGGGGAATTCATTTGCCTGGGCAGAAGCGATAACCAGGCTAAAATAAGAGGCTACCGCATAGAGCTGGAAGAGATAGAGCATTATATTTCTAAAATACACGGAATCAAGGATGCAGTTGTAAAAGTTGAGGGAGCGGATGGTTTAGACCCGAAGCTCATCGCTTATATAATACCTGAAGACCTGGCTACGCTTAATGGCGGTGAGGCTACCAAGCATGAAGTGATCAGCTGGAGAAGGGAATTGAGCAAAAATCTTCCGGCATACATGATTCCTAACGGATGGGTGAAGCTGGAAACCTTTCCGCTTACACCTAATAAAAAGGTAGACAGGAAAGCGTTGAAATACAAAGAAGCTAACGGTGAAGTAAAAGCTGCTGTGGAGTCATCCCGTGAGCAGATGGTGCTTACGGCCCGGCTAAAAACCATTTGGGAAAATGAGTTAGGAGTGAAGGGTGTAGAACCGGGTGCCAACTTTTTTGAATTAGGTGGAAATTCTTTATTAGCTCAAAAAGTTGTCAATATCCTTAAAACAGATCTTGATATAGAAGTACCCATTACCAAACTATATCAGCATCCCACGATTGAAGCTTTCCTGCAGTTTTTAAAAGGCGAAGAGAAGGCGCTGCGCAGGCCTGGTAAAAAAGCTGACCAACAGGTTTCGGATACGGCTATAGCAGTAATTGGAATGGAATGCAATTTTCCGGGAGTGAATACGGTTGAAGGGTTCTGGGATTTATTGAAAAACGGTAAAGAAACCACGCGTTTTTTCTCGGCCGATGAATTGGATAAAACCCTGCCGGACCATGTGAAGAATGATCCCGCTTATGTAAAAGCAAGAGGAGTATTAGAAGATGTTGACCTTTTTGATGCTGAGTTTTTTGGTATTAGTCCGCGCCTGGCCGAGCTGATGGATCCGCAGCATCGCCTGTTCCTGGAAACATCAAGAAACCTGCTCGAAAAAACCGGGTACCTTTCTGATAAGCGATCAACAGTTATCGGGGTATTTACCGGTTGTGGTCCCAACTCTTATTTCAACAATAATGTAGTAGGTCATAAAAATAAAATAGACATTCACAGTATACCTGTTCTATCTGTTTCCGATAAGGACTATATCAGCAGCCGGGTGAGCTATCAATTAAACCTGTCTGGCCCGTCCGTAAACGTGAATACGGCCTGCTCCACTTCACTGGTGGCTATTGCGCAGGCTGTAGAGAGCCTGAGGGCTGGCCAGTCTGACGCAGCCATAGCAGGCGGAGTAGCCATCACAGTGCCGGTTAACAGCGGGCATTTATACGAAGAGGGATCCATGTTAAGCGCAGACGGCCATTGCCGGCCTTTTGATGCCGATGCCAAAGGCACTGTATTCAGTGACGGTGTTGGAGCCGTTTTGTTAAAGCGACTGAAAGATGCGGTAGAAGATGGCGATACCATTTATGCAGTCGTTAAAGGAGTAGGTATCAATAATGATGGCGGCAATAAAGGCAGCTTTACAGCGCCCAGCGCTGAAGGACAGGCCGCGGCAATACTGATGGCCCTGGATGATGCAAAAGTAAACCCTGCCGATATATCTTATGTAGAAGCTCATGGAACAGCAACGCCCCTGGGAGATCCCATTGAGATAGACGGATTGAAGCTGGCTTTTGGAAAGCAGGAAAAAAAACAATTCTGTTCTATAGGCTCGGTGAAGAGTAATTTCGGGCATTTAACACATGCAGCCGGGGTAGCAGGATTTATGAAAACGGTGTTGTCATTGTATCATAAGAAACTGGTTCCTTCTATCAACTTTACCCGGCCCAATCCTCATATCGACTTTCAAAACAGCCCCTTTGTAGTGAATAATACATTCAGGGAGTGGAAAACAGAAGGGAAGCGGATTGCCGGTGTTAGCTCTTTAGGTGTGGGCGGTACGAATGCGCACGTGGTGCTGGAGGAATATGAAGGAGCTACACCTGCCACCCCCAAAAAAGCCACCGCACCCCAGCTGGTTTGCTGGTCGGCGCACCGTACTGAAAGCATTACAGGCTATGCCCGTAAACTACACGACTTTTTAGTGGCCGATGCAGATGCTGATTTAGGCGAGATAGCTTATACGATCAATACAACAAGACAGGACCTGCCCTTGCGCAATTTTATAGTGGCAAAAAATAAAGAAGATCTTATAGCGCAGTTGGCGCAGGTTGAAACCATCGCAGGAGCTGGTTACACGGTAAAGGACAAAAACAATAATATTGTGTTTCTCTTTCCCGGGCAGGGCAACCAGTATCCCAATATGGGCCGGGACCTATACGATCAGGAAGAGGTTTACAGGAATGCAGTAGATGAATGTGCTGATATACTGGAACCGGTCATGCAGGAAGACATCCGGGATATCATATTTGTGGATAACGCAGATGAGCTGGCTGCAAATAAGTTGAAAGATACCCGTTATGCGCAGCCTGCTATATTTACAACTTCGTATGCATTGGCAAAATTGTATATGAGCTGGGGATTAAACCCCGTAGCCTTTGCAGGGCATAGCGTAGGAGAGTTCGTTGGCGCCCATCTTTCAGGTATTTTTTCGCTGGAAGATGTTTTGCATATCGTTGCAGAGCGCGGGCGGCTGATCAGCGAGCTACCTGCAGGCAGCATGTTATCAGTAAGAGCTTCGGAAGAGCAAGTGAAAGAGCTGCTGGACCCGGGCGTTTTTATAGCCGCCCAAAACGCAACTGAGTTATGTGTGGTTTCCGGGGAAACAACAGCAATTAATGCCTTTGCCGAAAAACTGAACGCCAACGGAGTAGTCAACAAGCCATTAAGAACCAGCCATGCATTTCATTCTGCAATGATGGATCCGATAGTTCCGTTATTGAAAGCAGTTGTGGAAACAAAAACAATGCATGTGCCGCAAATTCCTGTAATGTCAACTGTAACTGCAGGCTGGTTGAAAGAC
>JBCNOR010000100.1:0-11340 GCA_039593785.1 Niabella sp.
CTAAGATCTGTCTTACCAAAACACCGCCGCTAAACAATCCCAATGATAACCAGCTTACCAGTATTTTAACCAATGCATACCAGGCCAGGATGTTCTGTGTGCTGTCGCCAAAAAGCTTACCCATATACTCAGGCATGGTTGCTACTTTGCTGGCGATATACCGGGGAGCAAATACCATGGTTAATAACAAAAGAAACAGGAAGGCATAGAGCTCAACGTTAGCCCCTGTAATACCCGTAGTAAAACCAATCATCGCAAACGTGAGTAAGGATGAAGGCCCCACATTGGTGCCCCACATATTAAAACCGATATTATACCAGTTCAGGGATTTATTAGCCAGGAACAGGGTCTCGTTTTTTTTGCGTGCGCTAAAACTGGCCAGGTATCCTATTACCAGCAGGGCAATTAAATAGACTGCCACGATGGCCAGATCAATGCCGGTTATTTTATCGTATATTTTGTTCACTTTTTTTAAGTATGAGTGATGTGTTGGTTAATGATGATGTCGGGCTGAGCCTGACGAAGCCCCGATAATGATAAACAGCACCCTTCGTCAAGCTCAGGGTGACATCCTAGTATTATCGCCTTATGCCTGTTATTCCAAATCATAACGCTTCAGCAACTCTTTTACCGATACCGGTTTACCTGTTTTCAAACTTTCATCCATGGCCTGCAATAAAGCTACTGTGCCAATACCTTCTTTCATATCCGGGTAAGCGGTAAAGCCCTGTTCAATAGCATCAACAAAATACTCCAGGTAATTCTGGTATTCCCCGGCATGATGGCTTTGTCCTTCAAAACGGAAATAATATTTTAAAGTACTATCGCCCCAGGTGATGGTTTTTTCCTCGCCCGTTTTATCAGTAATCGCATAACGCAGTTCATGATAATCAGCCTGGCTGGCACCCTCGGTTCCGCGTAACACTGTTGTCATGCCGCTTTCGCGGTATGCCGGCTGAATGGGTGAAGTATATACACCACTCACCCTCGCTATTCTTCCATCAGTGGCTTTAAATATAAAGTGCATGGTGTCTTCATTTTTCAGCCCGGCTTTTTTTCCATTGGCACTGATCATCCCATATCCCATTACTTCTTCCACATCGGGCAAATACCATCTTATAAAATCAACGGGATGACTTAACCCGCCGTACAACCATTTAAATGCATCTTCCAATGCCCATTTCTTTTCTAAAAACCAGCGATGATCGGCATGATAGCTACTTTCAATAGTGATCAGTTCTCCTATCTCGCCGGCTTCAAAATCTTTACGCTGACGTTTAGCCGGCTCAAAAAAACGGGAGCTTTGTCCTACAAATACTTTTTTTCCTGTCTGGGCCTGCAACTCTAACAACGCTTTTGCGTCCTTCAGATCGTCAATAAAGGGTTTGGTGCATACCACATGCTTGCCATGTTGCAATGCCTGTGTTACATGCTGTGCATGCAGGTGATCGGGCGTGTAAATGGCTACAATGGTAATATCAGGATCGTTCAGCATATCCTCATACCTTGTGGTATAATGATCAAAATCGAACTCTTTACTACGTTGTTTGCAGGCTGCTTCGCTGATATCGCAAAGCGTTTTTAATGCCAGCTTCTTGCTTTCCAAAGCCGCACTGATCAGGCTGCGCCCTTCACCCAGGCCGAGTATACCCAGCACCTGGGTATTTCCTTTTTTGTTTGTATCGTTAAATCTCATTGTTATATTCCAAATTTTTACAATCCGTTTAATCCTCCTTAAAAAGATTTCTCACTTCACTCTGTTACGTTCGAAATGACGGAACTAGTGGGGTGCTTTTTCCCTATTACTATTCCTCCCTATTCATTAATCACTACTTACTATTCCCCTTCTTCAAAAACACCCAAACCTCACCCTTCTTAGTCCCTTCAATTCCCTCCTGGTATTGCGCCATTAGCTTGTTCCATTCATCTACCCGCGGGTTATTTTCCGTCGTCTTCGGATTCAGCTCATCCAGGGTTTTGCCTTTAGGGATGCTGATGACCAGCATTAACTGCCGGCCATTGCGGAACATGACCAATCGCTGGAAATCCGCATTGCAGAAGCCTTTGGCAATTTCAGACCATTGCTCAAACTGCGTAGCATGATAATTCAAATACTCCTTTTGCTTTTTGGTATCAGCCACCAGGTTGGCGGTTAGCAGTATATGCTCCCATTCCTTTGCTGTTGTTTTATTATCGCAGCGGCTCCTGTCAAACTGGTAATACATATCGTAATAAGGCCTTACTGTTACACCAGGGAAAGCCTTTTTCAATTTGCCCTGGAATACAGACAGATCCTGTACTTTATCAAAGATCACGTAACGGTTTTTCCACTGGTAGATGCTATTTGGATCTACCTTATTTTCTTTTAGGAAATTACGTAATTGAGCCAGGTTCAACTTTCCTTTGTCCACTACCAGCTCTACCAGCTCTTCATGTTCTGAATTAACCGGTAGCTCAATACTTTTGTAAGTACTTTCTTTTAGCAGGTGCTTATAGTTATCCTCCAAACCGGCTTTTAAACGGATCGCTTCACCAACTTGCGGGCCATTATTGATCCATTGATTACCCGGGCCATTATTATTCTGTAAATACTTTTGCGTTGCCGTCCAGTTATCTTTAATAGTGATATGTGATGAACCTTCATCGGTATACAGGTAAAACCAGTGAGAAGGCAGGTGTGCATAAGGCGCTTTATAAATACTGTCGATATAGTTTTCGCTGATCAATGAACCCGGCTGCGCACTTAATGTATAAATACCCGCACAATCATAATTCTGCTTCCCAAAATGATGGATCTTGTTAGCGAACACTTTATTGTTGCGCATCACATTTGGCTTAGGACTCCAACCCCATCCCATGCTAATGCCTGAATAATTTACATTCTCAATATCATTATGAGCGATTGTTGAGTTACGGGTATACCCTAAACCAATACCTACACTACCCCAATCTTCATTGGTGGCATCGGTAACCAGGTTGTTGATGAGCGTGATTGAATCAGCTATCATTCTCTCATCCTTTGGATTATACGGCAGGTGAATCTCCATGCCTTCATCGGCAAAAGAACCCGCAAGGATTGCGGTACCGCCAATGTCTTTAAAAAGACTTCCCATCACTTTACTGTTCTTTACACCCATATGGTAGTCTAAACCAGTGGAAGCGATATGTTCAAAGCGGCAGCCCTCAAAAGATATAGCACGTGCATAGGAAGCAGTAACCGCGGCTCCCGGCCGGGTGATCCATGCCTGGTTATCCAGGGAAGCCTTCCCAGGAGTGCCGGCTGGTCTTAATTTGTAAGCTTCTGTCATGGGCATGCCGGCCTGGTGGGGCACATGTCCCTGTAAAAAAGGACGATTCCACCCCACATGCTCAAAGGAAATATTTTTGAAATGTATATGGCTTACCGGCTGGTCAATAGTTCCGTGGATAGTAACGAGGTTTTCCAGTAAAGGCGCTGTTACGCGGGCAGTGGTCAGGTCTTCACCATTGCGGGGCCAGTAATATATTTTATGGTTGATTTTATCGAGGTACCATTCGCCCGGTTCGTCTAAAAATTCAATGGCATTGGAAAGGTAGAAAGCGGAATTACCGGTTTCGCTGGATATCCAGGGCGCCGGCCATGGATGTTCGGACTGAATACGGCTTTCGGGCTGTTTAAATAATAACTTAGCGCTGTCGCCTGCAATATCCATTTGTCTTACCCGCAGATTGGCTATTTCCCACCACTGGTGGATAAACATTTCGATGCCGCTGATATCCTTTATTGAAACGGGTGGTTTTGGTATCTGGCAGGATTCATCTTTTTTATTCCAGCTGATGATGCGCTCCATTTCTCCGCCGTTTGGCCATTTGGCACGCGTTGCCTTTGTATGGTTTACCCAAAGTTGCCGGAAACCGGGAGCTCCGTTAAAAGCTTCCGGTAAAGGAGCTTCCCATACATTTGATTGTGCGGCGGAAGGCAGATTAGCAGTTGATCCGTTCGTTTTTTTCCAGCCGGTGATCATTATACCGCCGCTTAAAGTAACCTTTGCACCAGGCGCCGCTTCAATATAAGTAGGACTTTGAGTGGTACCCGCGTCTTCAGCCCTGACAAAAACCGGCTCCTGCAACACATAAACGCCCTCCTGCATGATGATATGTATAGGCCCACCGGTTGCCGCATCATTCAGGCGCCTCAATTCCCGCACCTGGCGCAACGCAGCTTGCAGGGTTAGCTTAGGCTGTTCTTTGGTACCGGAGTTAGCGTCATTACCATCCGGCGAAACATATACCTGTGCTCCTGCTCCGGCAGTTGCGGTTATCAATATTAAAAGAAAAGCGAATTTATACAATCGTTTCACTGGCAGATGCATATCAATTATTAGAAAGCGTAAATTTACCAAAGGGCTTTTTCAACGTCATGGTGGTTTTGGTTGATATGATGGATTTTTTTCCTATTGAAGATTGTCGCCGGGTTGGTGTTGGGAGTATATCAGCTACAGGATTATTTGAGGGAAATACACCTTAACGGAGTCAGGACTTTTTAAGTGGGGTCAAAACCCTTAGTTTATTATATTTATATGTTGTAGTTAGAACCAGAAACGAGGCAATAGGTATAGTATTACCAAAAAGTTTCAAATTATGAGGATACCAACGATACATGGATACATTGACAGAAGAATCCTGATCAACTTTGTTGCTGATCCTGATGTGGTAAAGAAAATTATTCCAGCTCCATTCAGGCCAAAGATTTACAGGGATAAAGCTATTGTGGGCATTTGCCTGATCAGGCTGAAGCATATTAAGCCCAAAGGATTACCTGACCTGATCGGAGTCAATTCGGAAAACGGAGCACACAGAATTGCAGTGGAATGGGATGAGGATAATGAGACGAAGTCCGGCGTGTATATTCCGCGTAGAGATACTTCATTAAAACTAAACACGATAGTGGGAGGAAGATTTTTCCCGGGAAAACATTATCTCGCTAAATTTGAAGTAGAAGAAAAAGATGGAAACTATCATGTAGGTTTTAAAAGTTCTGATGCCACTGAAATCTTCATCGATGCCAGGGAAACGGCAAGTTTTAACACACAATCTATATTCAAAACCCTGGAAAACGCTTCCCTGTTTTTTGAGAAAGGCGATCTGGGCTATTCTCCGAACGGAGATCAATTTGATGGATTGCAGCTCAAAGCCTACCAATGGGAGGTTAATCCTTTGGAAGTTTCGAATGTAAGATCCAGCTTTTTCGAAAATAAAGATATTTTTCCCGAAGGTTCGGTAGCTTTTGACAATGCATTATTGATGACCCAGGTTGAACATGAATGGAAAACTACTGTTAGCAAGCAACAGCCAGCCAGATAATATTAAAAAATAAAAGAAACATTTAAACCCGGTTAAATGATTGGTATTATAATATCCCTGCTTATTTCCTGGGGCTTGCTTTGGCTCGTAGCAAAAAAGCATCTGGCTGTATTGGGTATCATGCCGGACACCAAGCGAATCCGAATATTAGGAACGGCTATTTTATTATCAGCTGCTTGTTGTACGTTTTATCATTTACTAAGAACACTTTTTATTGATAATAGCTGGTATTATAACCGGAGCTATACCTTCAGTGGTTTCCTGCGAAGCTGCTGGTGGGTGCTCAAGTCGGTATTGTTTGAAGAATTGCTGTTCAGGGGCGCTTTACTCTATATCGCCATTCAAAAATGGGGCGTTAAAAAAGCATGCCTGTTTTCGGCTACTGCATTTGGTATTTACCACTGGTTTTCTTACAGCGCCTTCGGTAATCCGGCTCAAATGGCAATCATCTTCCTGCTGACCGGCATTTTCGGCTATGTGCTCGCCCTGGCTTTTGCTAAAACGCGTTCACTCTATTTACCTGTCGGGCTGCACCTGGGATGGAACCTGGCTAACATTATCCTGTTTTCCAATGGACCATTAGGCCATCAAATGATGGTTCGCGTGAACAACCTCCAGCTTCAGGGCCTACCCTCCCTGGGCGTATTCCTGTTCCAGGCTTCAGCGTTACCGGTTTTAACTCTTGTTTATTTGCAGTTTTTTGTTAAAAGGGCAAAAGGGATAAGATTCAGAAATTAGTCGCGTCAATTTAAAAGGCATCCATACTATCATATAAAACACTAAGGAATTAAGAATATTAAGTCTTATTATTCTTCACTTCTTATGCTTTTTTTAGTTTTCGATAATATTTACCTATTCTGCTGCATAGCTTCCAACTCTTTGAAGAGTGATTGTACATAATCAATGCGCGGATGAATTTGGAGCAAAGCATCGGTGCCTGGCCGGCCACCCGTTACCGAAAGGGCGATGCCCACTACGAGGGAATTGGCCCTATAACCTATGGCCTGAAATTGTAATTCGCGTGTCCAGTCGTTTTTACTGCTACCGGGCTCCCTGCGCAACTGGTACAAAGCTTCTGAGAAAGAAGCCAATGCAGCATGTGCTTTTTTACGGGCCAGGCGTATGTCCTGGTTATTGACGGATCGATCGTTCATGCCATTAACAATTACATCCAGGTAATCCTGGTTGGTTTGTATTACCGCTTGCTTCAATTTGCTAAACTGGTTACTTTGCTTTACCGGAAGCAGGAACCAGCCCAGGATGGCCAGCGCCGCACCCAATAAAGTAAAAGCCGCCCTGCTTCCCAGTAATTCCGTAAAAGCGCCCTGGTGTATATTTAAAAGAACAATTGCGGTAACAGTAATAAACACCACACTGATAGTATAGTTGGGTTGATTGAACAAAAAGAAACCATACAAAGCCAGCCACGCAATTGCAATCAATATCCATGTGTTATGAATAAAATAAATAAGCGGAAGGCATATCAGAAGCCCGATAATGGTTCCTTTTATCCTTTGTAGGTTTCTACGCTGCGTTACAGCAAACGTGGGCCGGGCAACAATAGCAATGGTTAGCAACACCCAATACGTGTACCTGAAATCAGGAAGTAGAAAACCAGCCAGGCCTCCCGCTCCAAATAGCAGGGCCCACCGCAGGGCAAAGCGAAAAACGTCAGACTTCCAGCTAAAATGGCTGCTTACAACTTTCCAGCTAACCGGGCTCGCCGGTATAAAGTGTGTATAATCCAAAGTACCTGTTGGTGCTGCACTTTCTTCAACAACATCCGCAGTGTATACTATTGGATCAATCTTATTGAATATCTCCCGGATATTAACCAGGGTAGCCGATACAACTTCAGCAGCTGCATCGCTTGTGTTTGCCCTTAATCCGCTAAGCAGATTGATAAGCCGTTCTAATTCCTGCTCGTTAGCTGCTATTGCAGCAGACCCTCTCCTTTCCGAAATCAGCTGAACTCTATTTGCCAGTAATAATATGATCTTTCGAACCGGCTCCATGGCTTCGTTTTCTGATAGTGTATTTCTTATCGTATCATAGTCATGATCAATAGCCGTTAAAACTTCATATAAGTCGATCATACCGTAGAGCTGTTGCAACCATTGCCGCCCTTGTTTATTTTCCCTATGCAGGAGATCCGGTTCTCTCAGTAGCAATAATCTTACCTGGTCTTGCTGCTCACTCACCAAAATATGAACTGCACTTAATTCTTCATAGGCTTTTTCTACTGATATATGGGCATCATAAAACAAAGCTTTGGTCTTTAACAAAGCAGCTATTCCATCCATACTTCTTTGCAAAGCATGCTTTAAAGAACGGTAGGGCGCGTAACAGGCTAAAAGCAGGCTGATCAAAAAATACCATCCGGTGCCTGTAATGAGCCAGCAGCTGTAAGAAAACGGATCAGCCGGCCACAAGCCAATAGTAAAGCAGGCTACAATCGAACCGAGTATGCCTACCAGCGCAATGCGGGGACCCAGTGCGAACAACATACCATTCATGAAAGCCACTGCCATCAACCAGGGCACCAAAACCCAATACTGGTGTAAACCGGTAGCCGTTATAACAGCAACTATAAAGAAGGCCGGAATGCACCATTTTGCGGACAGCCATTTATCAGCGCGGCTGCCAGGCATGTCAGTAAGCGAAGCCAGCAACGCGCCAATGCTTACTACAATGGCTACATCAAGCTTAAAAAAAACGGCTACTACTATACCGGGTACGATCGTTGCCAGGGTATTCCGCAAAGCATCGCCACCGTGTTCACCCGCTAGGAGTTTCTTTAATTGGCTTCCCATTACCGGCAAAAATAAATATTAGGTCAACATGCTATTTAACCAATATGCTTTCAGCCACAGCACACTTTCTTTCTTAAAAAACTGCTGTTAATCTTCCGATCTCATATTGAGCCCATCCTTCGGATGCAGTCTTCTGAATACAAGTCCCGATAATATAGTCAAAGCTCCCACCGTTACAAAAGTGTAACGGAAGGCATTATGGATCTCATTTTTAATCAAACCGGTATCTCCCTGGAATATCTTCAATACAATTAAACCAAACGCCACACCAAAGCCGATAGCCAGCTGCTGGTTAACCGAAATGAGTGAATTACCGCTGCTGGTATGATAAGCCCGCAGGTCGGCAATGGAGATGGTATTCATAGAGGTAAATTGTACCGAGTTGAAAAATCCCAGAACGGCGATGATGGGTATATACCAATAAATGGAATTATGTACATCGGGAATGGCCAGGCAGCAGATCAATATACCGATCACAAAGGTATTGGTCATTAATGTGGTTCTGTAACCAAACCGGTTTAGTATACGGATCACGGTTGACTTCCCAAACATCGCTGTCAGGGCCATGGGTGCTATGATCCAGCCGGATGTTACCGCCGATCGCCCGTATGCGATCTGTATCATCATAGGTAATAACAATGGAATAGAACTGATACCCAGCCGTGTGGCCAGGTTGCCCAGTATCCCCACTCTAAAAGTTCTTACCTTAAATAAGTTTAAAGGAAAAATGGGATTATTGTCTTTTTTGGCATGCCGGTAATAAAAGTAAACCATCAGAAATCCCAGTACTGTAATTAATAATACCGGTGTATTGGTTACCGTGTTGCCAAATAATTCAAGGGCGATTGAAAGTAATAATGAAGCTGCCCCGAATATAAGAAACCCTTTCAGGTCAAAATCGATAATCGGCGATTTATAAACAGGCATGAATTTAAGGCTGAGCAAAATACCGATAAGACCAATGGGTATATTGATTAAAAAGATCCAGTGCCAGGATAAATAATCCACCATATAGCCGCCCACCAAAGGGCCCAGTACAGGACCAATTAATGCCGGGATGATAGCAAAGTTCATCGCTTTCAGCAGCTCTTTTTTGGGAAAGGTTTTGATCAACGCCAGCTTACCTACCGGTGTCATGAGGCTGCCGCCGATGCCCTGTACTACTCTTGACACCACTAATTGTGTAAGATTTTGTGAGAGTGAACAAAACAGAGACCCTATGCTGAACATGGCCAGGGAAAAAATAAATACATTCTTGGTGCCAAATTTATCGGCTAAAAAGCCACTTACCGGCATCAGCAAAGCCAGGGTTAATACATAACCTATGATGGCATTTTGCATATCCAGCGGAGACTCATTTAAGTCCTTTGCAATGGAGGGCAGCGATGTATTTAATATAGTAGAGTCCAGCATTTGCATAAAAATGGCAGTTGCCAGAATTGCTGGTAATATTTTCTTTATATTATTTGTAGCGGTGACTGTTGTTTCCAATATCCTGTTTTATTTATACCTCATCAACGGTGATCTCCAGCAACTCCCGGGCCAATTGCACCATCCGGGCATCCCCGGTTTGTTTGCCCGGCTCGTCAGATAATTTTACGGTAGGTGTCCAATGCATATCCGGCGCCGCAATTTCTACCAGCTTCATAACAATGTTCATGGGTTGCAGTCCCACATCGTTAGTAAGATTAGTGCCAATACCAAATGAAATACCGATCCTGTCTTTGCAGGCGCGTGTAATCGTAGCTACTTTTCCCGGGTTTAATCCGTCTGAAAATATAATAGTTTTATGAAGCGGGTTGATGCCCAGGCGCTGGTAATGCGCGATGGTTTTTTCGGCAAATAACACCGGATCGCCGCTATCATGGCGCACCCCGTCAAATAATTTGGCAAACTGCTTATTAAACTGTGTAAAAAAGACCTCAGTAGTATAAGTATCGGTTAATGCAATACCCAGGTCGCCTTTATATACTTTCACCCAGCTCTTTAACGCAAAGGCATTGGCAATTTTGTATCCGTACCGGGCCCCATGAAACATAAACCATTCATGAGCATGGGTGCCGATGATCTTTGTGTCATACGCCATCGCCAGGTGTACATTGCTGGTACCTACGAATGTACCGTCTGAATAGTCCATCATCGTATTCAGTACCTCTTTTTGCACTTCATAAGAATGGCGGCGGCGCGTGCCAAATTCGGCTACCGTAACGCCCAGGTTTTTGAAAATATTCATTTTATCCCTTGTACGCAATGCCAGAGCCTCGTTGCTGATCCGTGCCGTACCCTGCATTTTGTAGAAAAGCTCGCTGATCAATGCCAGCAATGGCACTTCCCATAAAATAGTGCGGTACCAGTATCCTTCAACACTCACCTCCAGTTCTGTTCCGTTTTGTACAATGCTTACTTCTGCAGGGTCGTATCTGTACCCTTGTAAAAAGTCCAGGTAAGCAGGATTCAGGTAGGGGCATCGTGCAGCCAGGAAGTCTTTTTCAGCTTTTGAAAGGGCCAGGCTGGCCATAACATTTACATGTCGCCTCAATTCATCCCCAAATCCCTCCGGAAACAAATGCGCTCCCCTGTTGATAAAGCGATACCTTGCTTTAATATCCGGAAATAAGCGGATTACGGCACATTGCATGGTGATTTTATAGAAATCATTGTCCAGTATCGACACCGGTACAAAAGAAAATGGTTGCTCCATATCAGCAATGTACAAATTTTAGGTAACAATAGCATTCTTTGACAATTGGAGAATACGGCCAGGAATAGCCAGCATAAGCTAACAATTGCTTAAAACTAAGTTCACAATTTCTTTACATTGTGCTGATAGTTTCGCGCTTCATACAAAAACCAGATCATGAAGCATAATACAAAGCTGCTTATTGCCGCCCTTATAGCTATAGCGTCCTGCAAAAAAAACGACAACACCCCTGTAACCCCTGAGCCGGAGTTCTTTGTAAATGAAGACCCGGCAACATTTGCCGAGATTGGAAAAATAAAAATTGGCGGAACTGCCGCAGCTGAAATCTCGGCTTACGACAGTACTACCCAGAGACTTTTTGTAGTTAATAATGAAGGAACCGATGGAGCAGTGAACCGCATTGATGTAGTGGATCTTAAAAATCCGACTAACCCCGCGTTTATCCGATCCATTAGTATGGCGCCTTATGGTGGCGCGGTAAAT
>JBCNOR010000101.1:0-11319 GCA_039593785.1 Niabella sp.
GAAGCGTTCGGCGACGCCCTGCGCCTTGAAGAACTCGCGGTAGGGGTGCAAGTGCCTACAAACCTTATATTTTCAGCGCTTATATTTGTAATATTGATCTACCTGCTTCATTTGTCGCGTGTAAACTCCAAGCTGCAACATCAGGTAACCAGGCTTACACAGGAGCTGGCTATTTTAAACCAAAGGCTCGAAATATTAGAAACAGAAAACGGAATTAAATAACTATGTCTGCCAATAAAAATTTACGGTATATAGGATGGGTTTTATTGTGTTTGCTTATACTAGCTTATGCCAACCATTTTAATAACGGGTTTCATTTTGACGATAGTCATACCATTGTTGATAATGTTAACATAAGAACCCTTGATAATATCCCCCGTTTTTTTACCGATGCCACTTTATTCAGTGTAAGCCAGAACCACCGCGGACTTCGGCCTCTGGTGACCACCACGTTGGCTATTGATTATTGGATTGCCGGTGGTTTAAACCCCTGGATGTTTCAATTGTCAACTTTCTTATGGCATATCGGATTGTGTCTGATGCTTTATTTCATGTACCGGCAGTTGTTATCAAAAACCAGCGCTCATAAATGGGTTCCCTTTATTGCTTTGCTGGGAGCGGGCTGGTTTGGGATTCATACGGTTGGTGCGGAAACCTTAAATTACATCATATCCCGCTCAGATGTTTTGTCTACCTTTTTTATTGTGGCCTCTTTTTTAACCTATGTTGCCTATCCCGAAAAAAGAAAATACTTTTTCTATGTTTTACTGGCTGTTATAGGCATTTTCGCCAAAGAAACAGTACCGGTTTTACCTATCTTACTGTTCTTTTATATTATCCTGTTCGAAAAACAATTATCGCTTTTGGATATTTTCAAAAAAGGAAATATCGGGAAAGCTGCAAATGCTGTTTGGGTGCTCTTACCCCTGGTGATTGTAATTGCAGCAGTACAACTGTATACGCTTTCCAAGATGGAAGCGCAGGGAGCGGCCTACGGTATGTCAAACCCGTTAGGCTACTATTTGCTTACTCAAACCTACGTATGGTTTCATTATTTCAGGTCGTTCTTTTTGCCATATGATTTAAGCGCCGATACAGATCTGGGAGTGATCACCGATCTGTCGGATCCTAAACTATTGATAGGCGTTGCATTTGTAGCAGCGCTTATTATTGTTATTTTTAAAACCTCCCGGAAAAAGGAGACCCGTCCCATTTCATTTGGCCTGATCTGGTTTGCAGTATCTCTGCTACCTACTTCTCTTGTTCCGTTTGCTGAGGTAATGAACGATCATAGAATGTATTTTGCTTTCGTAGGCCTGACATTAAGCGTAGTTACTTACCTGGGGTTGCTGGTTATTAAAAGGCAGGCTTACTTTGAAAAGAAAAAGAATATAGAATATCTGTTAATGGGGGCATTTCTGATAATTGGTTTGAATGCTTATGGTGTTTACACAAGAAACCAGGTGTGGTCAACTGAGGAAACATTATGGAAGGATGTGACCGAAAAAAGTCCGAAAAATGGAAGAGGATGGATGAACTATGGATTAGCCCTGATGGCAAGAGGAGATTATCAGGGAGCTATAGAAGCATATAAAAAGGCAGAAGTGACGAATCCTTATTATAGCTACTTATTTATAAATTTTGGAATTGCCTACGGGTCTTTAAAAGACAGCGTTCAAGCAATTGTCAATTTTGAGAAGGGGAAAATGTTGGCCCCTGGTGACTATAACAGTTATGTATATTACGCAAGGTATTGTTTTGACGAACAGAAGCTGGAGGGCGCGAAAGCCCTGGCAGAAAAGGCCATGGAATTGAATCCCAGTTCATATATGCCCAGAGATATACTAATGGGTGTGTATCAGGCTTTAAAGATGTGGCCGGAACTGGAGAGCCTGGCGAACTCAACATTAACTCTGGTTCCAGGTGATACAAAAGCGCTACAATACCTGGAAGCAGCGAAGGCGAGAAAAGCTTTGGTAATACGACCCGCTTCAGGCGTTGCAGCTCCCAGTGATGTTTTGATTAATTTAAGTCTTCAGCAATATAGGGAGGGCAAATATGAGGATTGTATTGCAACCTGCAATCTGATTCTCACAAATGATCCTAAGAATGCCAATGCATATAACAATATGTGTGCCGCCTATAATATGCTAAAAGAATGGGATAAGGCAAAAGCAGCCTGTGCCAAAGCATTGGAGTTAGATCCCGCCCATCCTAATGCACCTGCAAACATGCGTTGGGCTATTGAAAAAAAACTTTAGAGAAGGGGAATAGTATTGGCCCTGCAATAGATGTTACCCGCTATTCCGGCCGATGCTTACAAATTCATTGTATTTAAAGAAACGGCCAACAAAACGGGGGAAAGGAAAAGAGTATTGTTTTAAAGTGTGGTATTGTAACCCGTCGAATACTTTTTTCACTTTTTTAAAATCCATAAATTCAACATGTGTGTCGTCTGATTTAAATCCTGCTTCCTGTGGTGTGATCACAATGATTTTTCCCTTACTTTTAAGCAAATGCTGGTATTGGGCCAATAACTCCAGTGTGTTTTCTTGAGTCATGTGTTCTGCAACATGCGCCAGAAGAATAGAGTCGAAAGTTCCCGGCTTATTATACGAACTTTGTTCGAAATCCGTATTGGTGTAAGCCCTAAGTCCCTGGGCCGTGCATATGTCCACTGAAGTGGGATTGTGATCTATTCCAACGCCATTGCCACCCAGGTGCAGCAGGTTACGGCCTACACCACAGCCAATATCAAGCACAAAGCCAGGTTGCAGGCTGTTTATATTTTTCTTATAGGGGTATTGTACATTCAGCAGCTTTTTCCACCACTTAGATTGCCTGGTGATCAGTGAATTTGTATAGTTCTCTTTGTCAGTCGGGTTTCCCTTTAGTATCTTATGTTTATCCATCAGCCTGGTTATATATCTTTCGAAGTTAGCATAAACTGATTAGTGTTATGCCTGCAATTTTGCGGAGGCATTACCGGGTAAGGCCGCAACCTTTTTCAAACTGTAATCGAAACAAACCATCCCTGTTTTGGCAATAGCTACGGTGATACTTTTATTTTCCTGTTTCTTCTCCAGTTTATAAATAAGGTCAAAGCCAACCCGGCTGAAATCATCAGCAACTACCGATACTTCAATTACATCTCCGTAAAAAGCTTCCGCTTTAAATTCAATTGCAACATCAGCCATGATAAGCCCAACGCCTTCGACATTCATTTCGCTGTAGCCAAGGGCCTGCAGAAATTGTAATCTCGCTTCGTGGATAATGCTCAATATCGCATCATTACCTACATGCCCACCATAGTTAATATCTGTAATGCGGATAGGTATAGGAACGGAAAAAGAAAAACGGGAAGGAAGGGCTAATTTAATGCGTGCCATTTACTTTTTTGGGGCAAAAATAAGCCTTAGCTGTTATGTTTGGGGGCCCGCCTGTTACATATTAGGGGCAGAGCCTGCTTCTGTAGCATCTCCGCTGGCCATATCCAATAGGTCAAGAATATTGTCAGGAGAAGATGCTGCATTGCTACTGGCCATTTCCTTTTGCCATTTAGAGATCTGGTCATCGCAGCTATGGTCTTCGCCAGCTATACAATCGGCCATATTGCTTACCTTTTTTGACATGCGCACGATGTTGCCATCCTGTGTCATTAAAATGATATAGCGGTTTTGCAGATCTGAGTTTCTTTCATTGGAGGCGCTATAAGCATTGCCCAGCCTGGTACGTATACCAGCTAAAGCCTGCTGTTGCCGGTTGCCTGCATTGGCTTGTTGTGGGGTATTGGGCTGAAGCACGTTTTTGATATTCGGAGCGCCATTAGATTTTCCGCCATCCCCCGCCACATAAACTTTGTCGCTACTACCATCCGAAAGAATGAAAAATGCACTAATACTAACGATAGCTATAAAGCAGGCTGCCGCTGCGTATTTTAACCATCCATGGTTCATCGGTACCACTAAGGCCGGCTCTTTCTTTTTACCTTCCAGTTCTTTAATAATATGAACCCAGGCCGAATTTGGCGGGCTTACCTGTAAATTAGAAAGCTTCTTCTCAATGATCTCCAAAGCCTTTTGATCGTCCAGTTCCCTGGTTATAGCATCCCAGGCCATTGGAGGTACAGGAGCCTCAATATTATATAATTTTTCTGCCAGGCTTTCTTCCTGTTGGGTAATATCCAACTGATCGGCTATTGCACTCCAGGACATAGCCGGTGGCGTGACCTCCAGCCCGGTTAAACGTTTCGATAAACTCCTTTGCTCCTCCAGGTTATCCAATTCACGGGCAATATTATTCCATGCTCCAGCCGGTGGAGTTATTTCAATATCATATATTTTATTGTGGCTGTTCATGGTAAATTTACTTCGATCTGTCTTCTATGTGTTTTTTTACTAAATCCTGAAGAAGCGCTTTTGCACGGGAAAGCTGCGATTTACTGGTGCCTTCGCTGATACCTAGCATGTCTCCGATTTCCTTATGCGAATACCCTTCCACTACGTACATATTAAAAACCGTACGATAACCGGGTGATAGCTGTGTAATCAAATCCAGGATATCTTTTTCTGCCAGGTCATCAAGCGCCGATACATATTTGCCTTCTATCGTGTTTTCTTCCTTTTCCGTAACCGGCTGCAAATATTTTTTTCTTCTGAAATACTCAATAGCTGTATTTACAAAAATTCTTCGAACCCAGCCTTCAAAGGAACCATCTCCTCTGAAACTGTCTAGTTTTTTGAAAACTTTAATAAATCCGTCCTGTAAAATATCCTGTGCTTCATCAGCATTGGAGGCGTAACGTAAGCAAACTGCATACATTTTAGGAGAGAAGCGCTTGTACAGCTCTTCCTGCATCCTTCGGTCGCCTTCCATGCACCCTGTAATTAAGTCGCTTTCCGGAATCGTATGGTTGCGTATAGGTTCCAAATTCTTTAAAATATTAAAAAGTTTTTTTCAAATATAGGGAATAGTTGATGTTTGATACTTGATCGTTGATGGTTCATAGTTCATGGTCGTCTATCGTCCATGCTTCATGATCCACAGTCTATCTTCTATCCGTCGCCATCAACCAGTCAGTCAGTTTTGCCAAAGCCTTGGCCCGGTGACTGTATTGCTTTTTTTCTTCCATGGTCATTTCTCCAAATGTTCGGGTAGCGCCATCAGGAATAAAAACCGGGTCATATCCAAACCCACCGGTACCTGAACGGTGATAGGTAATAGTGCCCTCGCAAATGCCTTCAAACTGCTGTTCTCTTCCATTTAAAATCAAGGAAATAACCGTTCTGAACCTGGCATTCCTATTGGTATGGTCTTTCATTTTATCCAGCAGTTTGTCAATATTGTCAGCAAACTGAGGTTCATGATCGGCGTAGCGGGCACTTTTTACTCCTGGTTCCCCATGCAATGCGGCTACCTCCAGTCCTGTATCTTCACCAAAGCAGTCCATTCCCTTCAGGTCGAATATCGTTCGCGATTTTTCAGTAGCATTTGCTTCCAAGGTATCATGCGGCTCGGGAATGTCCTGGTTGATCCCCGCTTCTTTCAAACTGATAATTTCGAAACTGTCATCCAGTGCATTGCGTATTTCCTGTACCTTGTTTTCATTATTCGTTGCAAAAATGAGGATCATAAGTTGAATATATTTTTTAAGGCAGCCCAAAGTAAACCCTTGGCTGGCTTGTCATTTTGAAGATCATGTAAAGCCGGAGCATGCATTACGGTATAACCAGAAAAGGATTGTACCTGATATGGTGGTGTCTGAAAAGGAAACCCCCAGTCCTGTACCGTGATCCCAAAAAGCAAAACTATTTTTGTACTGAATTGACTCAAAATAGATGTGTGCGCCACTCCCGGATAATTGTTCATGTTGATAAGCGCCACATCATTCAGGCTAAGCTGGCAGGCTTTTAATAACTGCATTAAAAACTCCAGTTGCGAATCGGGTAAATTGGTAATGTTTTCATAATTAACAGCTACCAGTATCCTCTTCTGGTTACTGCCCAGGGATTTCCATTCTATCGTTAGTTCGGGCTCCGCTAAAGCCGATGGCGCTGGCTCCACAGATGCAATGGGAGCAATTTTTTTTTCCTGCGCCACAAGCGATGAGGAATATAATTGTGCTACCAGATAGGGGGGGAGATTCATTTCATTCAAACTCATACATATCACATTTAACGATAGTGTTCGTATATTCGCAATAACAATAATAGTCAAAAATAACATTTTATGGTAGAGGCAGTTCAAATACCTGTGGAGCGGATAAAAGAAAGCAAATTAGGACAGGTAGATTTTAGCAATTTAGGTTTTGGAAAGTATTTTTCTGATCACATGCTGGAGGCAGACTATGTTAATGGGGAGTGGACCAGCGTCAGGATCAGGCCATACCAGGATCTCGGGTTTCTTCCTGCCTTATCTGTACTACATTACTCTCAAACTATTTTTGAAGGACAAAAAGCGCATAAGGACGAAAACGGTAATATACATATTTTCAGACCTCATGAAAACTGGAAACGACTGAACCGTTCGGCAGAGCGTATGGCAATGCCGCAGGTGCCGGAAGAGATATTTATAGATGGGATGAAACAGTTGATCGAGCTGGATAAAGCTTTTATTCCATCGGGGTATGATGAGTCTTTATATATACGCCCATTTTTGTTTGCAACCGAAGAAACCTTAGGCGTGAAGGAGTCCAGTTCCTATAAATTTCTGATTATCACCGGCCCGGTTGGATCTTATTTTGCTGCGCCTGCGCGTATTTATGTAGAAGAAAAATATACCCGTGCTGCTCCCGGCGGTACCGGTGCTGCTAAAACCGGTGGTAATTATGCGGCATCTTTGTTGTCATCGGCTGAGGCAAGAAAACAAGGCTACGACCAGGTGCTGTGGATGGATGCCATTGAACATAAATATGTTCAGGAAGTAGGGGCAATGAATATCCTGTTTATTATTGATGACAAGATCATTACTCCCGATCTTACCGACGGAACTATTCTGAGCGGCATTACCCGTATGAGCCTTATTGAGTTATTTAAAGAAAAAGGTTATACAGTCGAAGAGCGTAAAGTGTCGATTGACGAGATTGTTGAAGCGTATAAAAGCGGTAGATTAAAAGAGGTGTTTGGTTGCGGAACGGCAGCTACTATTTCACATGTTCGGGAATTAAAGTATAAAGATTTTATCATGGAATTTGATGTGGAAAGTATGGCTATTTCAGCCGATATGAAAAAGTACCTGCTGGACTATAAAGAGAATCTTCATGGTGATCCGCATGGCTGGCTGGAGAAAGTATAGTAAGTTACAATAATTGTCTTGTAAACGGGCTTGAAAAGATCACTTTCAAGCCCGTTTTCTTTTGTTTGGGTTCGGGATAAGGTTCTCTCGCTATCAATTAATTTGTCATTGCATATTGATGCTCTGAATGTTAAATAACAAATCATTGCGTTTTCATTAATTTCTCTGTAACACATGCAGGTTTATTTTTGGTATCTGCTTAAAAGCTTATTCACCAATTAAACAATATCTGATTATGAGAACCCGTGAAATCGCAAACCGCTCTCTAGCTCAGCTCGTTCTGCGACCTGCTATTTTTTCATTTTTATTGACCACTCATTTCGGCGCACATGCCCAGGATAAACCGCGTAAAACACAACTAGGTATTTTTACCGGTTTGGCGCAGGCAAATGGATTTGGTATCAACCCCCAGCTGGGTTTTGTTTATGAAAGAAAGTTTTCTAAACATAGCAACCTGGAGCTCGGCATAAGATGGATGTCTTCCCGATCAAAAAGCACTGGCTTTTCAGAAACTGCTGACGGACGTACCTACCAGTATATGCGGCAGTCTTTCGACTATTTCACAATGCCGGTATTGTATAAATTCACTTCACCTATTGTAAATATTTCAGCCGGTCCCGTTTTGAATTTAATGACCGGAAAATTTGAAACCAACGAATCCTGGCGTACCATGCGGCAGTTAGATCAGCCGCTGAACACTTTAAATGTGGGCGCTATGTTCAAGGTAGGTAAGGCGTTTCACTTCAAAGACCGTTTTGTATTGGAACCTGAAGCGGGTGTATCCACAAGCGCTTATTTTAAGAGGCCTATTTGGGAGACCGGTGTGACTTTGAAATACAAACTATAATTTATCAAGTCTTTTGGCGAAAGTTTGATCCTGAACAAGTAGCTTTTACAGGCACCGGGAAACTCCGCCAAAACGTAGCAGCTCCCAATAATCCTGGTGTCCTGTTTTTAATACCGGCAACTTTTACGCACGAGGCGGATGCACATTGTTAAGTGCGGGGAGTTTCGTATCTTGTATAATCCGGTCATTCAGCCAGTTGAAAACATGGCAAGATAATTTTTACCAATTTATTTTTGTTGATTCGAATTCTTACCTTACCTTTGCCGTCCAAAAATTAAAGGACAAGGAATGCCTACAATTAACCAGTTAGTACGTAAAGGAAGACAAATAATTAAAGCAAAGAGTAAATCAAGGGCTTTAGATCAGTGCCCTCAGCGCCGCGGCGTTTGTACTCGTGTATATACCACTACACCTAAAAAACCTAACTCAGCACTTCGTAAAGTAGCTAAGGTTCGTTTAACTAATAAAGTTGAAGTAATCGCCTACATTCCGGGAGAAGGACATAACCTGCAGGAGCACTCAATCGTATTGATCCGTGGTGGTAGGGTAAAAGATCTTCCAGGTGTACGTTACCATATTGTACGCGGTAGCTTAGATACTGCCGGTGTAAAAGATCGTAAACAAAGCCGTTCTAAATACGGTACTAAGAAAGCTAAAAAGTAATTCCCCGACAGGTTGAATTATTATATATATCAAAAAAGGCTGAGTAAAGTTTTAATTCTTGAAGAAATTCAGCCGATACTAAAAATTAAATAAAATGCGTAAAGCACAAGCCAAGAAACTCCCTTTAGCGCCAGATCCTAAATTTAATGATAAGCTGGTTACACGTTTTGTAAACAACCTGATGTGGGAAGGTAAAAAAAGTGGTGCATTCACTATTTTTTATGATGCATTAGATAAAGTAGCCAAGCAAACCAATGAAGATGGTTATGAGATCTGGAAGAAGGCTTTGGCAAACGTAACTCCTGCTGTAGAAGTACGCAGCCGTCGTATCGGTGGTGCTACTTTCCAGATTCCTTCAGAAGTTCGTCCTGACAGAAAAATATCTTTAAGCATTAAATGGTTAATTCGTTACAGCCGCGATCGTAACGGTCGTAGCATGGCTGATAAGCTGGCTAACGAAATCGTAGCGGCAAGCAAAGGTGAAGGCGCTGCATTCAAAAAGAAAGAAGATACGCACCGTATGGCTGAAGCCAACAAGGCTTTTGCTCATTTCAGAGTATAACTTATATAGCAACTAGCTTTAAAAGCCCGTTCCGAAAGGAATGGGCTTTTAATATTTATAAATTTTCAGTTTCTCTTTAAGAAAAACTGAAAAAATAACTTCCCTCATTTGATGAAAAATTTAACCACTCAGAAGGAGTCCTTTGGACATAGGAACATAGGATTAATGATAATTAGAGAAACATAATTACACATGAGATCTTAAAGTTTTAAGGGCTATGTTCCGCCTTCGGCAGAAACTATGAACCCTAAATCGAAGAAAAGGCTATGTATCTATGTGGTTAAAAAAAGCGGAAATTATTTTATCATCATCGCTTTTTAAAGCAGGAAATTATTTCGACACGGTTACTAACCCAATTAATACCTACAATGTAAGGCGTGGGTCGTACCTCAACTCAACCTTTCAATTGCTCCACCAACGCCACATACTCCTGCATCGCCTCCTCCTTAGTCTTTCCTTTCAAGGCCTCCCAGGCATTATATTTTGCCTTATTTACAATATCAAAAGGATTGGTGGGCGGATCGATATTAATATCTCCAACCGAGCCTTGTTTGTATAAGGAGTAGAGTTGTAGCAAGATGTCGTTAGATGGTTTTTCGCTCAGAGTTTTACTTTCTTCAGCCGCTTTTTCAAATTGTTGTTGCAGTTCCATACTTTTTGATTTTACCTGAAAATAAGGAATCAGGATGTCTGATCCTAAGCTGCCGTAAAATCTTGTTTGCCGTCAATAAAAAATGCCATCCGCGAAGATGGCATTGAATGTCTTTTGAGCACAAGCATCCGGCAATTTCCCATTAGCTCTTTGTTTCTCGCAAAGTTCGCAAAGGAGCGGCGGCGCAAAGAAAATTGAATATTGAATATTTCGTTGCAAAACATCCAGCATCCGATATCACGCATCCAGCATCATCTAACCTTATTGAGTTACTTCCGTAATAGGTTTACCAATGGCTCCATTAGGCATTTGAATACGTAAAAGGGCCGCAACGGTTGGCGCAATATCTGTCATGTACACTTCACGGTTGCTTTTGCCGGGTTTAATGCCCCAGCCCATCCAAACCAATGGAATATGTGTGTCATGCGGGTTCCATGTGCCATGTGTGGTTCCTGTGCCACCGTATCCACCTTCAAACCAGGCTGGGTAGGGGATCAATTGTATGGTGCCTGAACGTTTATTATTATAGCCATTAATGGTCATTTGTTTAACCACTTCTGGAACGGGCTCAGCGCCTATATTCTCTACATCAATGACAAATTGCAATTCAGGAACATCTTTTAAAAACTTCAGGGAAGCTTTTTTTATGGCATCATAATCCAGCTTCTGATCCCTGATTACTTTTTTATTAAAATTGATCTGGTAGTTGGTGTTCGACAATACTATTTTTTCAGCACCAAACTGGGCTTTCAAAGCCTCGTTGAGGCTTGCAGTGATCTTTTTCAACTCCAGGAATTCAGCAGGCATCTTATACTCTTTCATAAAGTTGATGGCATGCGCTGCACCATGATCGGCAGTCAGGAACACCAGGTAATTGCCTTTTCCCAGTTTTTGATCCAGGTATTTATAAAAGGCGCCCAGCTCTTTGTCTAAACGCAAATACACGTCTTCAATCTCGATAGAGTTGGGTCCGTATTTATGACCTACATAGTCGGTAGAAGCACAGTTAATAGTCAGGAAGTCGGTAACAGTGCCACCGCCCAGGTTATTGCCCTCAATAGCAGCTTTAGCAAAATCCAATGTAAGCGTGTTACCATAAGGGGAGCTGCGAATTACATCCTTATCTGTCTTGTATACTTCTTTTAGGTCATGAGGAAATGCAGTAGTGGTTTCCCCTTTGAACTTTCCTTCCCATTTTACATCGTCTGCCGTACTTTGTTTATAAGTGTTGATGGGATAAAGTGTGGTCCATGGGGTTGCGGTAAGCCTGCCTGGTTCATCTTTGGCATTAAAGTCCTTCAC
>JBCNOR010000102.1:0-11259 GCA_039593785.1 Niabella sp.
AAATACCGCATGGCCTTGCTGCCTCCCCGCATGTTCACGTTAGCCTGCGATGTGCTGGTAGCATCTCTGAACAGCATTTTCTTCCAATCCGTATCCGGATGGAAGTACGGATCATACCAGGGATTTCGTTCTCCGTTTGCTAAAGTAGGTGTATGGGCGTTTTGAAAATAACGAAGGTCATTGTCGCTAAAATTGATAGCCCCATCAGTGCGCCAGTTGGCGTCACGTTTCCTTACAAAGTCCTCCCAGGTTTTTATATCCGGATCTTTTGCATGTTTTACCCAGTAATCGCCCAAAGCCTGTTCATTCAATAATGTGGCATATTCATAAGAATTAACAAAGCGGGGTAAATTGGTAAAAGAAGATCGCGCGGTTTGACCGGTAAAGTTAATCGAAGGCGACGTGCTGTTTTGGCCACGTTTGGTAGTAATCAAAATAACACCGTTTGCTCCTCTTACACCAAAAACCGAGGTGGCTGCAGCATCTTTTAAAATGCTGATGGTCTCTACTTCATTAGGATCGATATCATCGTAAGTGTCCCGGGCAATTCCATCTACCATTATAAGCGGAGCGGTTTGACCTGTATAGGTACCCGTACCGCGGATATTTAAAGAAGCTCCATCCGAACCCGGTTTACCCGAGCTCTGGATGGCTACCAGGCCCGCCAGCTGTCCTTTCAACGCAGTGCTGATATTGGGTACCGGTGCTTTTACCAGCTCAGCACCCGATACGGTGCTTACAGAAGAGGTTAAGAATTCTCTGCGCTGGCGGCCGTAACCTACGTTAATAATTACCGCGTTTAAACTATCCTCCACCGTTCGCATTACCACATCAATACGGCTCCTTCCTTCAACCGGTATTTCCTGGGTTGTATAGCCAACATAAGAAAATACCAAGGTGGCGGTTTCATTTACATCAGATAACGAATACTGTCCCGAAGAATTGGTGGCTGTACCTATGCGGGTATCTTTAATAGTCACCGTAACGTCGCTCAATGCAATACCTGAAGTATCAGTAACGCGCCCCACTATATCCAGCAACCGAAAAGTTGTTTTAAGTTTGATTTTAGATATGGAGGGCGGAATGGAGCTGCCGTTTATTTTGATCGCTCCATTTTCAGCATGTATCACCTGAATACAGGAGGCGGTTGTAAATAGCAGCAGCGTTGGAAGAAAAATCCGAAAGAACACATGGGATGTCCTTTTTGTTTTTCGCTTTTTTAAATCAGCATACACCTTATAAAACATAATTTCCTGTGTTTGTAGTTGTAAAGTGAGTCTTTACATTTTTTGTTAAAAGTTTGGCTTAAGCAATGCAAACGATCTGGACCATGCAGACCGATGATTAATCCGGAGGGCAATTCATTTTTGGTTTTTTCTCATTTTCTCAATTTTGATTTATTAATGGCGGTTCTTATCCTGCACGGTAACTGACAGCCTGACGCTTAACCTTGGATCATAGCCGGCTGACCTGCCCAGGTTTGGGTTCATATTTCCTGGTTATGAATTAGAAATTTTAGATAAGCAATTAATTAACCCGACTTCAATTGTTTCGAGACTAAATTTATTCCTGGCACCCGATCTCCGCCTGTTAAACCAGCTCTTAATTTTATTTGCTGAATTATATCGGAATTATCTTTTTCATATAAAAAAAATTGTGCAATCGTTGTTATGTCCGGCGAACATTTCATTCTTATCACTAATTAATCTGTCAGGAGGCAAGCGTTAGTATAACCAGTTTGCGACAAAGCATTATCGTTAAAAGTCAGGTACAAATTTGGTTTTTCAAGGCACCGTTTCCAAAAAAAGCACTACGTTAAAAATACGTTAACAGGAAATTTAATTATTGATTATCAATTACATAGTGCAATAGATGAACTTTTTTCACTACGCCGCCATTGTTTTACCTGAATATGATGCCCTCTTTTCCCGGATTCGTTTGTTCCATCCAATTTTCCGTTACCGAAAAAATCTGGTGATATTAGGGCATGCTGTTTAAGTGCCACAAATTCCATTGATCCCATGGGATTGATTTGCTATAACAACCGGCTGTTATTTGACCGCCAGGGCACGAAGGCGCGAGGAAACAGGTTTGAAACATTTGTTGTACAGAATGCCCGCTGAATGGACGGGCAGGCACGAATAGCGCTTTGGTACAGGCTTTCTCAAGATGGATGTAGAAAAAGTGGCTCAATGTCTGCAAGCTGATTGGGGCTTATCTTCAAAACCTTTGCAGCAATAATTTTGTTATCATACCCCAATATTCATCCTGCGAAAAAAAATATTGCTTTTCGTTGTAGTTTCAAAAATATTAGTACCTGCCGGCCGGTCAGGCGGGCATTTATGACATTTTTATTTCATTTATTCAAATATAGGGCACCTCCAGTTATAGCTTTAGCTTTATATAAATCCTGGACAATGCATGTGCCAGCAATACCATCAAAACGGTCCAGGCAATGGAACCGCCGATCGCCAATGTCATATTCCCGCTTTGTTTATAGAAAAACAATGGAATGCTCCAACCCCAGCAGGCAAAATATATAAGATCCGGGGCCAGGTAAGTCGTTAGCGAATTTCTTCCTGCAATAGTAAAAAGCCAGGCCCAGTTTACCTTATTCAATACATCGGTACAATAATATACAAGAGCAAATAACAGTATGCTGATACCATTACAAAGCATGGCCCAGCTGGGTGTACCATAGATCTTGGAAATAATAAACCAATTGCGCAGTATAAAACCGCCGATAAGTGACAGGGTTCCCATTATTATGAGCCCTTTTAATAGCAGGTTCTTTTTTGCCTGTTGCTTCTTGATTAATATGCCAATGGCCAAACCGGCCAGCACAATAGAAGGCGCATTACCATTAAGCACTACTCCAAATATCCTGTTCGCGGAGCCTCCTATATGTACTATGCCTGATTGCGACAACATATTCAGAACAACAAATACAGCCCATGATATAACTGCCAAGCCCAGGCGCTCCCCTATCAGCAAATAAACCAAAGCTGCAGTAAGATACCCCCAACCGATAAGCCCCAGTATGCCCCACCAGCCCGTTTCCAGCCATTTTACATCTTCAGCGGATCCGGCTTTGAAAATAGTAACCAGGTATATTAGCCCGGCAAGTCCAATGAATTGTAATGCTACAAATAATGGTTGTAATCCCTTTTTACGGGGATAAGCATTCCATACAAGGAATACACTTATATACATCAGTACTTTCCATAATAGCTCGGGCATACCTGTTAACCCTTCATTGACCCTGCTGCCATTGAGCATCAAAATACCAATGATCAGTAAACTGGCAGAGCGAAACAATACATGTAACAGCAGTTTGAATGGTGTATCTCCTTTTTTCTTCCGGGCTGCCATAGCATAGGGAATAGAAAGCCCGGCCATAAACAGGAAGCCGGGAAATACCCAGTCTGCCAGTCCCATACCATCTGTTTCTGCTTTGGTATGAACCATCCAGGAAGGAACACCCGGTTCAAAAAGATCATTTACAAATAACATCAGGCATAGGGTTATACCCCGCATAATATCGATTGATAAAACCCTGCCCGAAGATGGAGTGGTTTGAGTCATAGTTTATTTTTTAAACGGATCTCCCTTTTTATCACTCGCTACGACCCATCGAAAAGCATCTATAATTAATTTGTTTTGGGTAGCATCGGAGAAAATATTGTCACCATGCCCCATGTTGAGGTAGATCATACGGTAGTCTGTATTGGTCCAAACCACCGGCGTGTCTCCATCAGGCAAAATATCTTTAAGCCCTAATGGATAGTTATCAACTGATAAGCTGGCCAGTACTTTTACTTTTTTATTGTCACGCGGACTGGGTTTCCATTGGTACCATTCATTTAACGGAGCAATGAAAGTAGCAGGCAATGCTTTTGTTACGGGATGTCTGGTGTCTTCTATCACCAGTTTAGCTGGTAAGGGAGGCCAGCTGTTACGGTTAAATACACTTCCTCCCAGGAAGTTTACAAACCAGGGCCAGTTGGTGCTGCGGTCATTGTAGGCAGCTACATGAAAACCAAACCATCCGCCGCCATTTTCCATGTATTGTTCAAAAGCTTTTCGTTGTTCGGCACTGTGAGGAAAATCATTGATCATCATTAGCAGCTGGTAGTCTTTTATCTTTTCATGGGTAAGATCGGACATACGGCTGGTGGTATCAAATACAAAACCGTTCCCTATGGTCAATCCTTTAAAAAATTTTATTGCATCATCTGCAAACTCCACATGAGCACGTTCTACATGTTTATTATAAAAAGCAAGTACTTTAAAACGTGGATAACGCTGTGCCTCTGCAATAATGGAGACGCTTAGCAAAGCAATGGTTACAATCCATGAAATTCCTGTTTTCATTTTGATGTCTGTATTTAAATTGAATGGATAATTAGTTTTGGTTTCCAAAAAGGACCTGGCTTATTTCTTTAATCCCCATGCGATAGCATTGGCAAACATTTTGGTAAAAGCAGGTGTAGTTACCAACGAAGCGCTATGGCCGATAAGAAAATATACATTTTTCGCTTTCTTTTTGCTATTACACCAGATAACCGGGTGATCGCCCATTTTGATATCGGATGCGGGTTGATAGCTGGTCTCATCTACGGTTGCCAGTACTTTTACACTACTGCGTGGATTTTTATCGAATGTATACCACTCATCATCAGGAATGGAAAACATGGATGGCAATCCTTTCATTACCGGATGGGTAGAAGCTTCTACCCATACATTTCCAGTAGCTTTTTTAGCTATATAAGATTTGAACCGGATACCGCCCATGAAATCAGAGAACCAGTTCCACATAGGATAACCGTCAAATTCTCCCAGCAAGGTGGCATGGTGAAAACCGATCCATGATCCCTGGCCCTGATCAATATACCTTTCAAAAGCAGCCATTGTTTTAGGTGTCCAGTTATAGGGAGGATAATTGAGTTGTATAAAAAGACTGTAGGCGCTTAAAGAGTCATTTTCTATTTCGCGCGGGTGGTTAATTACTTTCAGCTCAAATGAGTGCTTCTCAGAAAAATCCTTTAACCAATCTAATGCCGCAGCAACAAAACCTTCATGCCCTCCTCCCCGCTCGGTTAATACCAGAACTTTGGCTTTAACAGGAGGCTCCGGCTGAGCCGCTTTTATTTCCGCCAGCAACAGGCCCCAAAAAAGAAGGGTAAGCAATGTTTTCATTTATTTAAGTTTGTTGAAAAAAAATGCGCACTATTTTTTACGCGGTGCCAAAGCTGTAACAGCCTGCAAAAACCATCCGGTATGCGGGATCCATTGCTCGCTCCATCGCCATTCGTTGCCGTTATCCTCTATTTTAAAATCAATGCCTGTTCCATCTGCATTACCATCCTTACCTGTGATTCCATTGGATATGCCACCTTCTCCCGACCCATGGCCATACATCGACGCCATATAAGGCACATTTTTGTGACCATAGCCATACATCATACACATGCCGTAAGGATTTTTCCCCAGTATCCACGATACCTGGTTGAATGCATACTTTACAATCCCAGGTTGAACACCCCATTCATTGTTAGCCGGGTACACCAGGCGACCGCCCAATACCATCGCCGCTGTTAAAGATGCCAGCCGGGCATCCTCGCCCTGCCACCACCAGCCGCTTTCATTGTCGTGCGGAATAAAAAAGCCTGATCGGACAACACCACCTAAGCTGAAATGCTGACGGGCATAACCGAAGGGATTGATCACACTTGCGGTTACATTCAGGTTATAGTCTATTGCCGTTTTAATGGTTGCCAATGCGCGCTTCCGAAAGTTCGCATCATTTTCAATATCCAGGTAACGTACCAATGCCACAACCGGTAAACCCGCATCAGCAGCATGCCAGAAAGGTCTGTTTTTATCATCGGCTATAAAATAACCTGTGGTGGACAAGCGTCTGCTCAGGTTAGTAGCCCTTTGCCTTGCCTCTGCCTGATAAATTGGTTTGCCGGTAGCCATCCATAGCTCACTTGCAGCCATGAGTGCACTGTAGTCGTCTATGATATTATCTTTGCCGTCATCTGCATACTTTAAGCTATTAATAGCTACATGCGCAAATGCCTTTTCTGCTCCCGCAAGATATTGAGCTGAAGTATAATCCCCGTTCTTTTTCCATTTGGATATTCTTGCCAGAGCCGCAATAGCCATTCCTGCGCCCTCCCGCCATGCGCATTGGTAATCTGAGGTTGTTTTACTATCGGCCAAAAGGCCCACTACCCGTCTTTCTTCCGGATCTTTTTTGAAATAAGAAAACAGCGTCATATAAAAATAGCCCTCTTCAGCAAGCGACCGTAGTAAATAATCGGCTCCATATAAAGCTTCGTCTTTAAATGTGTCTTCAATGCCGGCCTTCTGCAGGAAACCGGTCAGCTGTTCGGCTGTATTAATAAAGGACCACGTAACCATTGGTATTTGCTGGGGTAGCATAAAATTGGTGTAAGCCAGGTGCGAGAAGTACTTGCTTACGTCGCCCGAAGCATCGCACCAGCCGCCCCTGAGATCCACCCTTTTATCCGATCCGTACAATAATACATGCTGATCGGCTCCAAGCTCTTCAGGGGAATCCGCTCTCTGGTGCTGAAAGAATTTCAGGATAGCCGGCATGGTTATATCCCGCAACGCATGACGTTTAATGGAGAAGTGATAGGAACTATCCACGTTTCCATTAAACCTTACAACCAGGTAGTAAGTTCCCGGCGTTTTGAAAGCAGAAAAATCGGCAACAGTATACCAATCATTAGCAGACCAGTCTTTTACCTGTTGTGAAGCTTGCAATAAACCACTAAACAGTGTTTTCCGGCTGTCCTTTTCTACCAGTTCAAAACGGGTATGACGGTTAACCGGGCTGCCTGTTTTGAGAATGCCGGTTTTATAGCCGTTTTGTTCATAAGCCAGCTGGTTAACAAAGATCTCAACGGGACCAGCACTCGCAGAGACAAGACAGGAGCTCAAAACATAAAAAACAAATGCGGCTACAGTATTTTTCATGTTAAAGGATGATCGTTTGAATAGAATGTGCCGGAGACTGAATTTCGACAGCTTTATTCGCTATCCATAAATTATAGGCCATTGCCTCATTGCCTTTATTCATAACAATAACAGCAAGGGTTCCGTCGGGGTTTTTAAAAGCTGTCGTTAGCAAATTGGTGCGGTTTACCGAGGCAATAATGCGTTCGGCACCGGGTCGTACAAATTTTGAAAAGTGACCGATATAATAATAGGCGCTCGTGTAAATCAAATTGTTGGTTTTTGTGTTGGCATGCACCGGTGCAAAACAAAAATTACCCACATGATTAGGTCCGCCGTTTTCATCCAATAATATGTTCCAGTCCGTCCAGGCAACCGTTCCTGCATTAAAATCATTGATCATGGAAATCCCGTATCGCTCTCCCAGGCTCCAGTTATTGATGCTATCCATGGAAAACTTTTCTTTACAGCCTTCTGTAAAGATCAGGTTCTTGGAAGGAAATGCTTCGGCTGTTCTTTTCAGGTTGTCAAACATCATATCGCTTCCCGTCCAGGTTTCGTACCAGTGAAAGCCGATACCCCAGACATATTTGGCAACAGCCGGGTCTTTTAAAGTAACGCTGGCCCGTTGATACATAAGATCGCGGTTATGATCCCATATAATTAGCTTTTTATCGCCCATGCCTGCCTTTTGCAAAGCGGGTCCCAGGGCTGTTTTGATAAAAGCGGCTTCATCTTCGGCCGTGTAAACACAGCTTTCCCAACGTTGTGTAGCCATGGGTTCGTTTTGTACGGAAAGGCCCCAAACAGGAACGCCTTCCTTCTTTAGCGCGTTGATGTATTTGATATAATAATTAGCCCAGGGTTGATAATATTGCTTTAATAATTTACCTCCTGTAAGCATATTATTATTATCCTTCATCCAGGCCGGTGGGCTCCAGGGACTGACATATAAATTCAGCCTACCACCGGTAACCGCCATAGCCTGTTTGATCATCGGGATCTTAAACTGCTTATCATGCGCTATATCAAAACTCTTTAATGTAATGTCGTTATCTTTCACATAGGTATACATATCGCTCGAAAAATCGCAGCTGTTGATATTGGTTCTTGCCAGCGAATAACCAATACCATTGCTTAGATCATAATAGGCTGTCAACAATTCCTGCTGCTTATCTTTTGAGAGTTTGGCAAAGGTCTCCGCCGAAGCGTCGGTAATAGCACCTCCGATACCTACAAATTTTTGAAAGGTTTTAGAAGGGTCTACAAAAACGCAAACTTCAGTTTCTTTGGGTTGCTCCATTGGTGAAAACCCCTTACCAGACACGGTTTGAGCGATCCTTTCTTTCGCATTTTCTGCAGTGGTAAAAACATTAATCGTTCTTTCAGACAGCGGTGCCTTTTGTGCATTTGCAGTCAGGCATACAAAGACGGTATATAGTAAGATCCATTTGCTCATAAAAATATTTATTGCTGATGTAATAAAAGTTGCGTTTTGATATGCTACCAAACTATTGTGGCCACCGTATTGGCAGTAATAGTATAGGAAGCCTGTTGACCATTAAAATTGATACTAAAAGCTTTGTCCATGTTCTGCTCATTGAGTACCAATAGTACTTTCTTTCCCTGCGGAGTTACAAATGCAACATTGGATAAGCCGTCCAGTTCAGTGCTCGAAACGCGCCTGGATCCATCCGGCACAAACTTCGATGCATGTGCAATAATGTAATAGCCAACATTTCGGTTTACCTGGTCGCCGTTAATGGTTAAGGCACCTTTGCACTGTGTACAGCCGCCTGGCGTATGAGGCTTATAGGCCGGGTCGCTGGCCAGGTTCCACTCCAGGGCAACACGGCTCCAGTTTTTCATGGTTCCTATAACCACATTTTTGATATGCCATTTCAAGTCGCCATTGAAATGGCCCGTAGAGCCGGTCCATTGTTCCGTAAAGTAGAGGTTTTTATCGGGATGTGCGTTATGCACCTGGCTCATCGCATTTACATTTCCTGCATACAGGTGAAAGGCAGAGCCATCGATATATTTTTTGGCCTCCGGATCATTGAGTATGCTGATGGGATAATCTGGTCTGTCGAGGTTATGATCGTATAAAATAATTTTTGTTTTGATATCAGCAGCTTTAAAAGCGGGTCCTAATGCTTCTTTGATAAAATCTCTTTGCTGATCGGCGAGCATTAGTAAACTTGGATTATTTCCCGGGTGCAACGGCTCGTTCTGAATGGTGAGGGCGTCAATAGTAATCCCTTCGGCTTTCATCGCCTGTATATATTTTACAAAGTACCGGGCGTACGATTCATGATATTCTCTTTTCAAACTTCCGCCCTTGGTGGCACCGTTATCCTTCATCCAGGCCGGCGGGCTCCAGGGCGATGCCAGTATTTTGATTTTAGGATTAATAGCCAGGATGCTTTTTAACACCGGTATCAGATCTTTTTTATCGGGAGCGATACTGAATTGATCCTGTTGCACATCGGTTTGCCCTGCAGGCAGATCATTATAACTAAAAGCTGCCGGGTCAAGATCGGATGCCCCAACACTCACACGCAGGTAGCTAATACTGATGCTATTTTCGTCATTGCCAAAAAGCTCCCGCAGCAAAGCAGCCTTTACAGAAGAATTAAGCTGATTGATCAGGCTGGCGCTGCCTCCGGTGAGTGTATATCCAAAACCATCTATTCCCTGAAATGCCTGGGCACTATCTACCTGTATGGCAGCGCTGGTGGCTGTGCCGGGTACAAAACGAAGCGTATTGGCTTTTTTTAGCAGGACTGAGGAGTCTGATTTGGTTATCCAAACAGCTAAGCTACCATCACCTGCAGACGATGGTGGTGGCGCACTGCCTCCCGGATGAGCTGATTTATTGCATTGCGCATAAATAGAGACCAATGCTATCAAACTAAAAGCCGTTATATTCCGTTTATAATTCATACAGTTTATTTAAATTATTATTGTTATCGAATGCCGGCATAACAGTACTGGCTTTGTAAACAACCATGATGTAAATAGGGTGGTTACCTGGATGCGCCGGATACCGTGAAGTCAATCCATTCAAAACCTCCTTTGTCTACATATATCTTTAACCGGTGTACTCCTTTTGTTAATCGCACCGATGGACTTTGGGTGCTACTCCATTTTTTCGCTGATGTAACCGGCAGATCAATCCTTGCCAGTTTTTTTTCATCACCCAAAATGGTTACAGCACCACGGGCACTGTCTGACCGGGTACGAAAAACAAACTGGTAATTACCCGTGTTTTTAACCGACACAGTGTATTGAAGCCACTCACCCTCTTCGATATGAAAAATATAAGTGTCATCGTTTTCCCGTTTAATATCAACGCCATCATTCCGGTAGGTCCAACCCCGATTACCAGCAGTGTTAACACCCGGAGTATAATGATAGCTGGCTGTGTCCGTATCGAAATAAGCCACTCGTTGTGCGCCCATATCAAAATCCACAGCTTTAATAGTTGTAGCACCGCTATTGAGCTCATGCTTTTTAAAAGGGATAGCTGTATTGGATTGTACCTGCCTGAACATCGCATCGGCAACATCTGCATGAAATATATTATTCTCCAGTGCTGTATTGTGTAGCCATTCGTCCAGGACAATCCATGCCTCTTCTTTAGACAGCTTAGGCCCTTTACCCGACCAGTCGGCCAATAATCTATTATAGCCTTCCGGCTTTTTTATTTCAAAGGGGTTGTTAATATTCATCTTTTTATGCTGCCACCAGGCCCATCCAATACCATTATCCTCACATAGCTTTATAGCCTCTCTAAACCAGGTATTCGAATTCTCACCGGATTCGCCCAGCCATAGGGGGATATTGTACTGATCTCTCAGATCCAGGAAATGCTGGATTGCTTTCGGGGTATTAAAATTGCCATATTTATGAAAGCTTAAGGCCATATTGTTATCCCATGGAGGAAGCATACCCCTGTAATTATTGCCGAAGCCATTGCCTTCAATAATGATCAGGTGTTTTGGATCAACAGCTCTTATTGCCCTGGTAATATCTTCTGATAATATTTTCAAAGGACCATTTTGCTGCTCATTGGTGCCACGCGTATCTTTTTCATCCTGGAACCCCCAGTTGGTTTCGTTCAGGATATCGTATCCACCGATCCAGGGTTCTGATGCATAACGTTCTGCCAGCTTTCTCCACAAGGCAATGGTCTTTTTCCGGTTGGCTTCACTCTGCCATAACGAGGGCTTAGATGGATCCCGGTCTGCAATAGCCAGGTCATTG
>JBCNOR010000103.1:0-11193 GCA_039593785.1 Niabella sp.
GCTCGAGGAACAGGTCTACGTCCGCGTCACCGGTTTCAATGTCCCAGTAACGCCAGTTCTTATCTTTTTTCCATACAGCAACATTGCGTATGGCGCCAAACACGCGTAACTTTTCAATATTTACCGATGAGGTTAATTTACCCGGCAATGTGTAGCCAAGTGTTATATTCTCCAGCCTTGCAAAAGAGCGGCTAAACACCCGCTGCGGAGCATTAAGTCCCTGCGGCCCTTTCGACTCTAAACGAGCCCAGAAATCACTTGGGTGCTCCGGTGTCCAATAGGGCTTTTCGTAAGTATTGGCAAGGCCCTGGCTAATCGTTGATGTACCATTATCCTGGTTCAGGTAAGCTCCATTGGTACTCTTATGACCCATGTAGGAATAGATATTAAAAGAGAAATTGAAATTCCTGTAGGTAAAATCATTTCGTAAAGACCACATCACCGGGGCCTGGGTTTGCCCCAGGAACTGCCTGTCATTATTATTATAAACCGGGGTACTGGTGCCATCAGCATTTTTGGCATCATCTGCTGTATAGCTGTTCTCTACCTTAGGATCACCGGGACGCTGGCCATATTTTTTTGCTTCCTCTATCTCATGAACCTGCCATATACCGGTTACTTTATAGTCCCAGATAGCACTAACGGGCTGACCAATAAACCATTTGTTATCCACGTCGTCCACTTCTTTGCTGGCTATGATATTGCCATTGGCATCCAGTACATCCTGATACTGGTAATAAAGGTGTTTGATCTTGTTTTTGTAATATGAAAAGCCGAAAGTAGTATTCCAGCTAAAGTTGGGCCTTACGATATTGCGCGAGTTAATGGATATTTCAATCCCATTGTTTTGCACTTCACCCAAATTGGAAGTAATGCTGCTGAACCCTGAAAAATTGGGCAGGGATTGATTCATGATCATATCGGTGGTAGACATCTTGAAGTAATCCAATGTAGTGGTGATACGGTTATTAAGAAAACCGAGGTCCAGACCTACATTGAATGATGCAGTCTTCTCCCACTGAAGGTTTTTATTGGCCATGCGGGATATCCTCAGGTAATAAAATTGTATATAATCTCCGGTACTATTTATATATCCCTGTGTACCGGCTCCCAGTGCAAGATCGGCCAATGCTATATAAGGGTTTTCAAGAGAGCGGTTTCCATTTTGCCCGTAGGATAAACGAAGCTTACCATTACTTAATGCATCCCATTTAAAAAACTTTTCATTAGTGAAGGTCCAGGCTAATGCAGCAGACAGGAAAGTGGCGCGGGGATTGGAAGTACCAAAAGCCGAGTACCCATCGCGGCGCACAGAACCGGTAAACATATACTTCTCATCGAAAGAGTAGAATAAACGGCCGAGCATACCGTCTGCCGTCTGGCGTGCATCATAGGAATCGAACTCGCTCAGCAACTTGTCACCTGTGGAGGTTTCATGAAAGCCCAAAGCGTCTGTAGGCGTTATATTACGCGCCCTGATATAATCTTCCCATAACTCCCGTTCTTCAGCTTCCTGTACCAGGGTTACATTCACCCGGTGTTTACCGGCAAATGTATGTTCCCAGTTGATGGTATTGTTGAGCGACCAGTCGAAACGCTTTTTATTTTCCCGCTCAACTCCTGCGTTATTTGTAAGCGGATTCCAGTCGGGGTGTTTTGATGATGCGAAATAGCGCCTGTAAAACCACTGGTACCGGGGCGCAACATTAAATGAGTAGTTGATATTAAAAGGCAGCTTTACTTTTGCTGTGAAAATAGAGTTCAGCACCGTATAGCCGCTTTCCAGGTCCTGGAACTGCCGGTTATAATCGTAATTATATCCTCTCACCAATCCCGTAAGTGTAGATCCCTGGGGATGCACTACCAGGTTTCCGTTGTCATCTTTGTAAGAAGCAAAGGGGCTGTTGAAAGTAATAGCATTGCTCCAGTTGGTTGCTATGTTCCCGTCAGAACGATCCTGAAAGTTAATGTTGGCGCCAATATTCAGCCAGTTAGTGATCTTTCCATCCACTTTAAGGTTAGAACGAACAGCCCGGTAATTATCACCCACAATAACTCCCTGGTTGGAGAGATAACCGGCCGACATGTAATAATTGATTTTATCGCTGGCGCCCGAAACACTCAGGTTATAATCCTGGTTAATGCCCTCTCTAAAACTATGATCATACCAATCGAAGGTTTTGCCGGCAAGATAGTTGGTCAGCACGTTGTGCCCAAGACCAATACGCTGTGCAAAAATGAGATCATCAGAAGCACCGGCTTCGTTTGTTGAATAAGCCCTCCACTGGTCTGCGGTTATTCCATATTTAGATAACATATCAGCTGTAGGCTTTTCATAATACCCGGGTTTACCAAGGGATGGATCTCCAGCCATCTGATAAGGCTCGTATTTACCTGTCGTGGTATTCAAACCATAAGTTGCAGCCGTATACCAATCCTGCCTGTATTTGATATACCCTTCGGGCCCCCAAACCGGCCGGTCTACACCCATGGTAGAAAGCGCCAGGTTAGATGTAAAGTTAATTTTGGGTTTACCCTGCTTTCCTTTTTTTGTAGTAATGATCAGTACTCCATTAGCAGATTGTGCACCATACACGGCTGCAGCAGATGCATCTTTTAATACATCTATTTGCTCAATATCATCAGGATTAATTTCTGATAACTCACCATAAAAGATCATTCCGTCTAAAACCAACAATGGCGAGTTATGGTCGCCTGCTGTATATACCGAACGTTGTCCACGAATATTGATAGAGCCTCCACCCTTTGCGGATGCGCTCAGCCCTACGGTCAGACCGGGTGTTCCTCTTAAAATATCCTGAACAGTCCTTGGGTTTTCATCCGCAATTTTATCCGGCTTAAGCTGGGTGATAGCTCCTGTAAGATCTTTTTTTCGCATAGTGCCATACCCCACTACTACAACATTTTCAAGATTACTTTCCAGGGCTGTCAAATTGATGTTCAAATCCCCCGTATCAGGTATAACCACTTCCTTTGTACTATACCCTACAAAAGTGACTACCAGTATTTGTCCTGCCTCGGCGTCGATTGTAAATTGCCCGTTCTCATCCGTAATGGTCGTTACGTCCTTCCCCTTTACACTAACAGAAGCTCCTGCCAGCGGGGTACCATCGTTGCTCCGAACCGTACCTTTTATGGGCATCAGATAAACAACAGATCGTATCACCGTTCGATTAGCAGCGGTCAAGCTGCCTGAAAAAGAAAGCATACAAATCAACTGCAGCAATGCAATTCTTGTAACATTTGTTACTAAATATTTATACTTCATAACCTAACTTTAAACTTATTACAATACTGTTTTAATGGTAACCTATCCATGCAGCAGCTACCTGTTCCACCGATGATACCGGCTATTTGAACACTGCCGTGTTTTATAAGAGCACTTCCCGTTTCATTGATACTTATATCAATCATCTATTCTTTTTGCAGGGGACTGAGTGGAGAATATGCTTAGAAGCTCACAGCAAGCATGATCAGGATTATTCCAATGTCCTCACTTCATCCGTTTGAAGCTTGCCCAACTCCTGTCATGCCTTGCTTCATGGAGGACGATACCTCGTAGTATTGCCAGATAGTTGTTAATTAAACTTGGGGGATTTAGCGACATTTTCACATTACCGGGCTCTATTCTTTTCATACAACTGACGATTCTTTTACGGTTTTTTGATACACTGCAATCGATCTGTTCAAACAGGAAGGATATTGCCTGAATTCGAAGACAAATTAGAAAAAACACTTTAGAGCCCAAACACGCCAAAGCAGGCAGCCCGTCATTATCGGAAATTATCTTTCTAATTATCAAGTACTTGTCAAAACAGCCAGCGTCGTTTTTGGAATGATTAGTAAAATAGTTGAATAGCCACCGGCATCTTGCAAACGATTGCAAAATGGCCAGCCTTGCTAAAGAAAAGCGGGTTGATGGTTGAATAATAAATCGCCTGGAAACCTAATTTGCATCGTATGCAACAGGCGTTGTTTTTTTGGCGCGACCACCAAATTGCCTGGGGAAGTAAGAGAATGTAAATTGAAAATATCGTTGCAATCCTTGTGTAACCGAAGTGGTGGTAGTGTTGCCTGATGAATAGTTATTGATGTTTTGGTTTTGTCCTAATATATTAAATACTGATACGCGTGCCTCGAATAATTTTGTTTTAGGGAAGAAATATCCCATATTGGCATCCCAGTTCAAATTCCTGATAGGTTGGGCGTTTACCGAAATATTGTTACTGTAACGGATGTTACTCCCCAGCGTAAAATTTTTGGGTACCTTAAGCGTAAAGCGGGCAGTAGTATTGTAAGACCGGGTTTGCGCGGCCGGATAAACACCCGCCCCTCCTTGCTGCTCCGAACTGGTTCCCGATAAGGTTTGCAGCAGGCTTATATCAATAATTCCCGGCCCATTATAACTTACGGAAGCGGAGTGGTTCCGGCCTTTATTGTTGTAGGTGAGCCTTTCCTTGTTAATATATTGCGGGCCTTCGGCCCCATTAATATTACTGCGATAGCTAAACTGCAAGTTTCCTTTTTTTAACGGATGGGATACATTAACGTTTATATTACCAAAAACGGCATTACTATAACCACGTCCTGTTGAAAAATAGGTATAGCCTGTATTCCAGCCTCCCCCGGCTCCTATCTGCAGGGTTGTTTTATTGAACTTAAAAAACATTCCCATGTTCAGCCCCGTATTAAAAGTCCTGGTACCAGGTGTATTGATAAAGTAGGTAGTACGCCCCCCATCGTTGTCATAAATAGTACTGTCAATAATACCGTTCTTTTCCCTGTCATATCCCAGGTTCATACTGGCATTGAACGATCGTGTTTCTTCGAACCCTCTGTTTTCATTGAAAGAAAAATCAAAATTAAATGCGTCCCGGAATCTTGACTTCAGGTTCGGATTACCTACTACCATGTTATACCTGTTGGCGCTATCCTGTATAGGATACAGCTGATCGATGTTTGGAGCCGTTGCAGAGCTATTGTGCCTTAAGGCCATGCTGATACTATATTGATCGATTTTATTGTAGTGATAATTAATATTGGAGGAAGGAGTAAAAAAATTATAAACAAATGTTCGGTTCCGATAGCTTAGGGTTGAGCTGTTTTTTTGATACAACAATTGATTTTGCAGGTTGGTACTAATCTGTATCTCTCTTTGATAACGATCGGTTATACGCTTAAGAAAGGTTTTTTCCAATCTCATTCCCGTTCTGCTGTTAATATTAGATACGGCGCTCAAATTGGTGAGGTTATTATTAACGCTATAAGTACCTGTTATACTATCCCTGTCACTCACGTCCGCATTAATATCCGATCGTCCATATTCTGTATTATTATTTACTCCTATATTGATATTCCAGAGATTGTGATCTTTAAAGATCAGCTGGCGAAGTCCATTATAATTGACATTAACGCTACTGTTTAAATTTGAATTACGATTGATGTATTTCCTGTCATAAAGATTGGTGTAAGCGCTGTCAGAAAGGGCTTCAAACCTGCTGTAGGCGGTACTATTGTTTAAAGTACTGCCGTAATTAAGCGAATACCCAACTGAAAGACTTCCTGCTCCCGGGTATTCATTTACCGAGCTATTATTATAATTACCATTCAGGCTGAATTGATTACTGGTATTTTCACCCCGGGATCTATTGGCTGATTGGCTGGCCAGTATAGAATCATTACGATAAGTGGTTATATTGCCTTCTGAAGCAGTATTGCCCTGCGATCTGTTAAAGTTCATATATACCGAAAAAGATTTCTCTTTTTTACGGGCTTCATAACTGGCATTTACCGACTGTGCAAGTGACCGCGAAGAATTAAAGCCTTCGTTGATGTCTGTCAATTTTGAATCGGCCAGGTTTTTCACTGTTGTGCGGTTGGTAATAGAACTGCTACGGTTACCCGATATATTATAACCACCATTCAAAGACTTGTCGTTATATAAACCCGGCGTCTCTTTAAAATGTTGTCTCAATGTAGTACCTATGTTCCAGCTGTTGCGGATATTCAGATCTTTATTTTGGAGAACCGGTTCAATATCGCCCAGGGCCCTTTTTATAATAGTTCCATTTCCACTCAATCCCAGGTTGGTTTTCTTGTTATACAACTGCATCGATGCATTTCCGCCATAACTATCATTGCTGCCTATTTGCGCCGTGGTGTTCCCGAAATACCCCTTTCGTTTGTCGGGTTTCAGCTTAATGTTCATCACTACGGTAGAGTCCCTGGCTATTTCAGCTGCTGTTTGCTTATAAATATCTTTTTCCTGGTACACCTGTATTTTATCAACTGCATGTTTAGGCAGGTTTTTCACAGCCATATTAAAGCTTCCATCAAAAAAAGGACGCCCATCCACATATATCCTGGTTACTTTTCTCCCGTTCACGGTAAGCGAGCTATCCTGCCACCTGGTAATTCCCGGCACTCTCGATAATAATTCATCTACCACTTCGTTAGAGTCGAGCTTGATTCCGGCCGGGTTAATTTCAAGGGTATCACCGTTCATTGTTACCGGTGCTACTGATTTCACTACCACCTCTTCCAGCAATTGCCCTGTATCTTTTACCAGGCTAATAGATTTAAGATCAATATCTGTTTGGAGAGAGTCAAGGTAAATAGCTTTTGAAAATCCTGCATAACCAGTATGCGTTATAGAGACGAATAAATGCGTTTTCAACGGCAGGCCTTTTATTTCAAAGCCTCCACGCTCCTTTGTCAGCTGGTAGTTCACCAGTGCAGAATCAGCGCTCTTATAAACGGTAACTGTTGCTAAGCGCAAAGCAGTACTATCTGTTGAGCTGATGACAGTACCCTTAACTGTCCCCTCCTTTTGACCGAAAGAAACAGCTGACAGCAGCAGCAGTATAAATACCAGGAGCTGCCTCATTTGATAACCGTTTGCTCTTTGGGTTTAATACGAATCAATAGAGGATTATCCGTTTTTTTCCCTGTATTGTAAAAGTGGGCAAGACTGGCCTGGTACTTCCATTTCGATTGGGCAGCATTCTTTTTCCTTCTGAAAAGACTGCGGGGCGTTATGCTCTGGTAAATGCCGGATTGATCAGAGGCCAGTATGGGGCCGGTTAAAGGGAACATATAGTTACTGCTGTCCGGCTTCAGCTCATTATATTTATAAAGGCGATGATTGATCGTGTTATAGATAAAATAATCGTAAACGAAAGACTGCCTGATGCTGAAAAAAAGATAGGGTTCGAGACTAAACACCTGACCCATATTATTGGTGTTAAAAACAAGGGAAGTACCAGCTCTGCCGGCTCCAAAACCAGGCGCCTGCATTATGAAATTTTCCCCGCCCGAAAAAGGAGCAGACTCTATCCCGAAAAATGTTCCGGTTGTTTCCCGCCTACGGGTAACTACTTTGTAACGTTCTGTAACAGATGAGGGTGTTAAAGCATAAATGATCGAATCGTAAGGCCTGGTCACCAGCAATACAGAATCATTTGATGTAGCGCTAAAACTACATTGCCAAACGTTGCGGCCATCGTTGCTAAATAGCGAATCTTTTTTTAAATTGTAAGGAAAGAAACTTTTCACCGTCGTATTACCGGAGACGATATGTATCTGGTGATCTGCAGTGTCTTTATGATTTACATTTGACTTTATAAAACTGTAAGCAAACAGGTTGCCGGCCAGCAGCACAGGATTGGTAAGCCCATATGCATAAGGCTTTAATGCTTCCGAACGCAACGCAACCAGATCATCGAGGTACAACCGGGTATTTTGTATCAATCCGGGTAGTTCCTTTTCGGCGCCCCCCGCTAGGTAAGCCTGCAGCTTTGCAGCAGAAATATTATAATTTTTATTCTGGCTGAAAATAAGCAAAGCATTATGCACAGGGTCTAGCTGTATAGAATTGATGCTGTAACGGCGCTGTTTGTTTTTATACTTTGTTACAAAGCGACCTTTTTTATCAAAGAAGAGCACGGCATCAGTATCAGGATCAAGGATGATAAAATATTGATGGTTTACCAGCAATTGCTTTACGACTCCAAAGACAGATGCACGGGAGGTTTCTAAAGGGATCAACTCAGCGTCCTCAAAAAGAGCAGAAAAACCGGTGTCTGTGGTTCGGGACGGATCTATAACAGGTATTGATTGGGCACGAACCGTACCCAGTATCCCGATCAGCCAGCCGATTAGCACCCAATGTCTCACAAAGAAAAGCAGTTAATACACCAAATATAAGAGAGGCCGCGCAGATGAAATGATAGGTATTTGTTAAATGCAGATACCTATGGTTATTAACACCAGCTATAATCCTTCCGACAATTTTAAATCCTTAAATTCAGTAATTCGTAAAACAAAATAAATTTATTGATTTACAATAAATTTATTTTGAAAATTGGCAAATACTACTTTATCTTTGCTAAAACAATTTTTATGAAGAAAACTGTAAAAGTTATTCTGCCTACCTTAATTATAATAGCCATCTCACTTGTTGCACTTGTGGGCTATTATTTTTATCTTGATAGCAAAAACAATAAAAACAGCACCACTATTATTGATGTTGTTCCCAAAGACCAAAATACAATGGCGGATTCATTGCGCTTTACAGATATCGAATTATCGCAAAAAGAAACTGAAAGTTGGGAGTTAAAAAAACAGATAGCATTTAAAACCAGCGGCCATACCATTTACGGAGATTTAGGAAGCGGAACAAGCAGCATACTATTGGCCCATGATGCATTGGACAGGTCGAAAAAGTTCCTGCTGCTGGGGTATTTAGGCTTGCCCAACAAGAGCGATGAGAGGTTTTTCCCGGAATATCGATTCTACACAAAAAATGACACCGGTTATATCGCTAAGCTTATATTTAACGTAAACAAAACCCGTCCTGGCAAACAAGAACATACTTATACATATGGCAATTTTAAAAAGGTAAATTATCTCCATAGCGTGCAAAAAAACATAACCGGGATTTTGATTCCTGTTCAATCAAACTTTTTGAAAATATTTTATAAAATATTTTTGTGTGTATTTTCGATTCTCCTGGTTTTAGGAGGAGTGTTTATGCTCATTACATCAGTGATCGTGGTCATTAATATTTCAAAAGGAAAGGCTTTCTCTGAACTAAATATTCTACGTTTGAAATGGATGGCCATTATATGCTTTGCCGGCATGTTGCTCCCCTATTTGCTAAACGGCATTTTTTATCTTATCTATTTTAAAAGCTTTTTTCCTGAGGTAACGTTTACGCACTCCTTTTTTGATCAGGACTATAAAGTAATGATTATTGGATTTATATATTGGTTACTCTTTTTAGCTTTCAAAAAAGGATACAAGCTTCAACAGGAAAATGAACTTACTGTATAAAACAAATAAAAATGAAATCAGTCAATATAGCATCCAACGAGGTATCCCAGGGTTCCTGGAAGCCCTCCACCAAAACCAGGATCTTTCTGACCCTGCTCTACATCATCGCCTGGATCATATTTGTAGGCCTGAGTATAGAAGCAGGTGGCTTTATCACCAATGCTGTTTTCGTTCTGGCTAAACCAGAGACCGTCCCTTATCTTTGGCAACAAGTAGATCTCAGAGACCTGTTACAATACGGACGTGGTTTTTTCTTTACCCTGGTAACCATTATCAGCGTTGTGACGGTACTCAAAGCAATATTGTTTTATTTGATCATTAGCATACTACATAACAAACAACTCAACATAGAGCAACCGTTTACCTTTATTGCCCAGCGTTTTATTATACGGATTGCTTCCCTGTCACTTTTAATTGGATTATTTTCCTTCCTCGGTGCGAAGGGCGCTGCCTGGTTAAGCGAACAAAGCGTGCAGATGCCCGATCTGCAAGCCCTTCATTTAAGCGGTGCAGATGTATGGATATTTATGAGCCTGGCGCTTTTTGTTGTGGCCTATATTTTTAAAAAAGGTATTGTTCTTCAGGCTGAACAGGACTTAACCGTATAGCATGGCAATTATTATAAACCTGGATGTGATGATGGCAAAACGGAAAATGTCGCTGAATGAACTCAGCGAAAGAGTGGGTATTACCTTATCCAATCTATCTATACTTAAAAATGGTAAAGCCAAAGCGGTACGCATTGAAACGCTGAATGCTATCTGTAAAGCGCTGGATTGTCAACCGGGAGATATCCTGGAGTATAGGGAATGAGAAGAATGAATAGTGAATAATTTATGTTCAATATTCAATGTTTAATGTTCAGTATTAAAACCCAATACCTGGCCTCTCCTGCCCTGCCAGCTGTCAACCGCCAATCATCTACTACCAATAATTATTTCGCGCTCACTTTCCAGATAATACCAGCCGTATCATCATTCACCAGTAGGGAACCATCTGTAGCCACAGCAACACCTACAGGCCGGCCATATACTTCGCTGTTTTCATCACTGGCAATAAAGCCGGTTAAAAAATCGATAGCAGGTTTAGGTTTGCCTTTTTCAAATGGGATAAATACCACTTTATAACCAGAGAGCTTAGAACGGTTCCAGGAGCCATGTTGCCCCACAAATGCACCATTTTTATACTTTGCCGGGAACCTGCCTGCCTTATAAAACACCAGCCCTAATGAAGCGGTATGCGGCCCCAGGGGAACATCAGGAACAATGGATTTTTTTACCAGGTCATCGTGCGGATCCTGCGCCCAGCGAGGATCTTTTACCTTTCCAAAATAGCTAAACGGCCAGCCATACCAGCCACCTCTTTTTACGCTGGTCGCATAATCCGGTACAATTTCATCACCCAGTCCATCCCGCTCGTTTACAGCCGTCCAGAGTTCCCCGGTAACCGGGTTCCAGTCCAGCCCAACAGGATTACGCAGACCGCTGGCGTAAATTTTCAGATCACTTCCATCGGGGTTGGCTTCATACACCAGGGCACGCCCTTTTTCCGCCTCCATGCCATGTTCGCCTACATTACTGGCCGAGCCTACCGTGATGTATATTTTATCACCTTTTTTATTGGAAATGATATTTCTGGTCCAGTGGTTGTTATATCCGCCTGCGTAAAGAGATACAATTTTTTTGCCTTCACCTTCCAGCTTTGTATCGCCGGCTTTATACGGATAACGGTATACGCCGTCGGTATTGGCGATATAAAAATAATCACCCAGCACCAGCATCCCGAAATTACGGTTGAGGTTATTGATAAAAACATGTCGCTCATCTACCTTGCCATCCG
>JBCNOR010000104.1:0-11183 GCA_039593785.1 Niabella sp.
CAGTATCGCCTTTTTTTATATAGTACGAACTCATACTTATGAATCTGATTGAAGCTATTATTATCGCCATTGTAGAAGGAATTACTGAATACCTGCCCGTTTCATCCACCGGGCACATGATCATTGCCAGCTCATTTATGGGCATTGAAAAAGAAGAATTTACCAAGCTTTTTGAAGTAGCAATACAGCTGGGAGCTATTTTGGCTGTAGTAGTGTTGTACTGGAAAAAATTTATCGACCCTATTAAAACCGGGAAGCTGAAGTTTTACTTTAAGCTTTTAGTGGGTGTTATACCCGCTTTGCTATTGGGTTTTTTATTTTCTGATAAGATAGATGAATTACTGGAAAGTCCCACCACAGTGGCTGTTTCCTTATTGGTGGGGGGCCTAATTCTATTGTTTATAGATAAGGCTTTTAAGAACCCTAAAATTCATTCGGAGAAGGAAATTACTTATGGCAAATCATTTTTAACGGGTCTCTGGCAGTGTATTGCGATGATACCGGGTGTAAGCCGTAGTGCTGCTTCTATCATCGGAGGTATGCAGCAGGGCTTAAGCAGAAGCGCCGCTGCTGAGTTTTCTTTTTTCCTGGCAGTGCCTACCATGGCCGCAGCTACGCTTTACTCACTGTTTCTAAAAAAATGGGATATAGCAGGTGTTGAACACAAAGGATTTGAATTAATTACCCAGTCATCGGATAATATGATTGCCTTTGCTGTAGGCAATATCGTCGCATTTATCGTGGCGATCCTGGCCATTAAGTTTTTCATTAATTACCTGAAGAAATACGGGTTTAAGATATTCGGATGGTATCGCATTATTGTAGGCATTATTTTGCTCGTACTCTTATCGCAGGGAATTATAGGATAAAACGTCTTCCCTTAAACCATTACACAGCCATTAATACACCGTATATGAAAATATTACCCGTTCTTGTTTTCGTTACTGCGATCCTTGGCTGTAACACTGCTCCAAAGCAACCGGGAACAATTACAACAGATACCTTATCGACCATTATAAGTACACCTGCATCAGACACTGTCCCCATTATCCAGCATATTAAAGAAGTATATGCTTCGATAAATAAGGAGCAGCTTACCCAAAAATCATTTGAATGGGAGGCAGATACCACCTGCGAAGCCCCTCCTATGGGCGGTACGCTTACTTATTTTTACAGGGGTAACGAACTGGTTAAAATGCTGAATGCCGGCGGTGAAGACCACGGATCCTGGAAAGAAGAATATTATTTTGACAACAACCAGCTGGTTTTTATTTACCAGAACAATACTTATGGCGGAGCCGCCAATCCCGATGAGGTGCGCTATCAAAACCGCTATTACTTTTCCAATAACGAGCTTGTTAAAAAGATAGAAAGCGCTTCGGGAGCGCAATTGGATGCCAATGCCATCCGGGAACTTTTAAGGACGGTCTATCGTTTAAGAGAAGCAGGTAACAGTACCACTATTTCGCGCATATTGTCTTGTAACACTGAAGAATAATTATAAGGATCAAAGGTTTTAAACAAGGTCATTTCAGAGAATCATCGCCTTCTCGCAGCCTGACGTAAAAAAGGTATCTTATCGGTACAATACCAACCATCCATTAAAATTTTACCCTGCTATTCAAAAAAGGTTGAGGCGCAATTCCAACCCGGGGAGTGCAATAAATGAAGGTACCGGTCATTTTTAAAATGAATATAGAAGGTAGATTCTATCTTTGGAATAATTAAATTATATATGACGCAACAAACTGCTTCAAAAAAAGTAATTAACGGTTGGGCCATGTACGACTGGGCCAATAGCGTGTACAACCTGGTAATTACAACCACCTTCTTCCCCATCTACTTCCTGGCAGTAACCAGCGATAGAGCCGATCATAAAGTAAATTTCCTGGGCAGGGAATTTGTCAACTCCTCTTTATATGATTATGTATTGGCGGTGGCCTATCTTCTTATAGCTTTATTATATCCCATACTTACCTCTATTGCCGACACCAGGGGCAATAAGAAAAACTTCATGCGCTTTTTTTGCTATATGGGCGCATTAGGCTGCAGTGCGCTATTCTTTTTTAAGGCCGACACCCTGGGACTGGGTGTGTTTGCTTTTATGCTGGCTGCTATGGGCTATGTAGGCAGCCTGGTATTTTATAATGCTTATTTACCGGAGATTGCAGCGCCACAGGACCGGGACAGGGTAAGCGCCCGCGGCTATTCTTTTGGCTATATCGGCAGCGTCATTATGCAGATAGTAGGCTTTGCACTGATACTGATCATGACTGATCAGGGCCTGGCCACAAGACTTACTTTTCTCCTGGTAGGTATCTGGTGGTTTTTGTTTGCACAGATTAGTTTCTCGCGCTTACCTGAATCTGATTCAAAGCCCGACAAAAAAGGCAATGTTATAAAAGAAGGATTTGGTGAAATACGAAAAGTGTATGCTGAAATAAAAAAAATGCCTGTTTTAAAACGGTTTTTACGCGGTTTCTTTTTTTACAGTATGGGTGTACAAACCGTTATGCTGGCTGCTACTATATTTGGTAGTAAATTGCTCAAGCTGCCCGACACGAAGTTGATCATAACCGTAGTGATCATCCAATTAGTTGCGATATTAGGCGCCTGGGGTATGTCGAAACTATCAGCCTTGTTTGGCAACCTGAAAGTGTTGTTAGGGGTGATCATCTTCTGGATTGCAATATGTGTGCTGGCGTATTACACTGCAGTGCTGGCCGAGGGCGGCCTGAATGCAGAATACCTGTTTTATGGCCTGGCAGTATTGGTAGGATTGGTAATGGGGGGTATACAGGCATTGAGCCGGAGTACTTATGCCAAGCTAATGCCGCCAACAAAAGACACCGCCTCTTTTTTCAGTTATTACGATTTTACTGAGAAGCTGGCTATCGTAATCGGCATTTTCACGTTCGGGCGTATTGAAGAAGTTACAGGAAGCATGAAAAATTCGGTGTTATCGCTGATCGTATTTTTTGCTATTGGCTTCTTTTGGTTATACTCCGCTTTATATAAAGAAAAACAAAACCGCTCATGAACCTTTATTCTGTTAACCACGGGCATTTTAAGCTAGACGGCGGCGCTATGTTTGGTGTTGTTCCTAAAAGCATCTGGAACGAGCTTAACCCTGCTGACGAAAACAATATGTGCAGCTGGGCTTTACGCTCTTTATTGATTGAAGATGATAACCGCCTGATATTGGTAGATACCGGTATGGGGGACAAGCAAAGTGAGAAATTTTTCGGGTACTACTATTTGCACGGTGATGACAGCCTGGATAAAAACCTGGCTGCATTGGGATTTCACAGGGATGATATTACCGATGTATTTTTAACGCACCTTCATTTTGATCATTGCGGCGGCGCTATTATACGATCGGGCGAGCAACTGATACCTGCTTTTAAGAACGCAGTGTACTGGAGTAATGCCGATCACTGGAAATGGGCAACCGAGCCAAACGCAAGAGAAAAAGCATCATTTTTAAAAGAGAATATTGTACCGATACAGCAAAGCGGTCAACTGCAAATGATCGGCAACCGCACCGGTAACGAAGTTTCGCTGGATACCGCGGCTTTTTCTGCGTATATGCAGGTGCGTTTTGCAGACGGGCATACTGATGCTATGATGCTGCCGCAGCTGCGCTATAAAGGAAAAACCATCGTTTATATGGCCGATCTCCTGCCTTCCACAGGGCACCTGCCCCTGCCTTATGTAATGGCTTACGATACAAGGCCGCTCATTACCCTGACGGAAAAAGAAAGCTTTCTTCAGGAGGTGCTTGAAAATGACTATATCCTGTTTTTTGAGCATGATCCTATAAACGAATGCTGTACTTTAAAGCAAACAGAAAGAGGGATACGGATCAATGAGATTTTTAGATTATCAGACCTGTAAACAAAGAGCCCGGGTTTTAAAATCCGGGCTCTTTGTTTATTGTATATTCAGTTTTTTACTTAACAGTAAAGTTTACTTTATTATCGCCCCATAAAAGCGTAACTACACCATCTTTACCTGCAGTAATATTTAATTGTTCTGAAAAAGCAGGAGCTTTCTCCGATTTAACAGTAACTCTTAATGCATCGTCAGCTTCTTTATACTTAAAGGCGCCAAACTGATCCCACTTTTTGTTAAAGATAACGGTCCAGTAATCTCCGTCAACCAAAGTAAACAGCGCATACTTTCCTGCAGCCAAAGGTTTGCCCTCTACGGTTACATCCTTGCTCACCTCGAAGACAGTTGCCTTATTAGCACCTGTGCGCCAAACCTGGCCAGGTAGAGGTTCCAGGTCCTTACCAATGGTTCGGCCTTTAACTGACGGCTGACTGTAATTAATAGTAACAACCGTACCATTGCTCAATTCCGTCTTAACCGTAGCAGGCGGACTTTTGGGTGCCGGCTTATCCTGTGCATTTACCAGCACAACAGCTATTAAACCTAATGTTAACAGTAAAAACTTCTTCATTGTATAAATTTTAATAATAACGCTTTACAATTTTACAAATAACCTGCCAATTACAAACGTAAAAAGCCGCCATTTAGTATAACCCTGTAAAGCAATTATTTATTAGCAGTAATAGAAAAGCTAATATTCACTTCAGGTCTGATGAATTTATCACCCAAAGACTGATCATTTCCATAAACCAGGCCCCAGTCTGTACGGTTTACATTGAAATTGGCCCTTGCGGTAACAGTGGTTGGTGTTACTGTGATAGCAGCAGGGAAAGTTACATTTTTGGTAACGCCTTTCAAAGTAAGGTTACCCTTTACAGTGTTAGTAGCTCCATCTAAAACGATCTTATTAGTACTATCCGGTGTATAAGGTTCCACACTGGTAATTTCAAAGGTGGCAGTTCCGTTATTAGCTGCGTCAAAAAAATCAGGCGACAACAGGTGGCCCTTTAATTTATAGGCTCCGGACGTATCCTGGTCGGTTACCTGCAAACTATTGATATCAAATACCAGCTTACCACCCGTTACCAAAGCATCATTTTTTACAAAGAACTCGCCTTCTTTGATCTTAAAAGTACCCTGGTGCTGACCAACAGGCTTGGTACCAATAAATTGTATGGTTTGTGTAGTGTCCACTTTATAAGATGCGCCTTCGGCTGCGGCCACTTCCTGTTGGTCTTCTGTCTTTGCTTCATCAGCTTTAGGAGCAGAATTGCAGGATACAAAAGTAATGGCAGCCACTACAAATGATAAGGATAGTATTCTCTTCATAATTTGATTTTAAGTAGTTTAAGATTTAGTTTACAACAAAGAGTATTTTAAAAGGTTTAAAAAAAACAGCAAATTTTACGCCGGGAATTTATTGAAGTATATTTTAGTATTTTTACTTATATATCTTGAACCAATGCGAAGAAAAACTGCCATTTTCAAACCTGCCGCTGTAACAGCAATGCTATTCCTTTTTTATTTCAACAGCTTTTCCCAGAATAAAATATATGCCTATTACCTGAATGACAAAATGGAATTCGTTCCCAGGGAGCAGGCGTCAATTATAGGGAAGGGCTCCAAAAGAGATACCGGCTTTATGGTGCAGTTTTACACACTTGCCGATAACCGGTTGATTTTAGTCGAAACATTTAAAGACTCTACTTTAAGTATCCTGGATGGCCCTCATGTTGCCTATCACCCTAATCGTAAAAAATCGGAAAGCGCGTATTATAAAAACAACGTATTGCATGGCCTCTCCCTAAAATGGGACAGCTTGAGCCGAATTACCGACTCAGCCATGTATTATGAAGGTATGCCTACCTACCTGGTCAGATACCAGGTTAACGCCGATGGCAATAGCGAAAAATTGTACGAGTTTGATCATACGGCTGCGAAAAGAAGACTGACGGAAAATGATATCGTAATAACGGATAACGGGGCCATAATAGACCCTAAAATATGGCAGTCCCTGGCTTACAATGGCCGGTATGCATTCAGGCAGGACAAAATAAGCGCCAATAAATTCCTTATTTTCAGATTTAGTGAGGCCTATTATAGCAGTATCGTATCTAAAGATCCCAAGCCTAAAGAAAGCGGCTTTTTTAAAACCGGCCAGGATTTCGATATCAATGAGGTTGATATCAATGGCAACAAACTCAGATCAAAAGATCTGAAAGGAAAAGTGCTGGTGCTCAACTATTGGTTTATTAATTGTAAACCCTGTCGCATGGAAATGCCGGAACTGAACGAGTTGGTAAAAGAATATAAAGATTCGGCTAATGTGAAGTTTATAGGCATATCACTCGATGACCGCTCTGCTATCAGGGAATTTATAAAATTGTCGCCCTTTAATTACCAGCTGGTAGCCGATGGCCAGACCGCTGCCCATAGGTATGGCATAAGCGCTTACCCCACGCATGCTATTATCGATGGAGAAGGTAAAGTGTATTTCCATACAGTAAGCTCGCCCCGCCAGCTGTTTTACTGGATGCGAAAAACTATTAACGAGCTCCTGGAAAAACAAAATCAAAAGCCAAACATTTAGGCCTTGCCAGGTTGCCGGAAAAACTATGGAGATGCTTCACACCGATCACTAAGATATTTGCTAATTTTAGCCTCATAACTGTTAATCGATGAGAAAAAGTTTTTTGTACCCGTTAATAATCCTCCCATTTTTATTGTTAGCTACAGGCTCCGCAAGTATGGCCCAAAACAGGGTGTACACCTATTACCTGAACGCTAAGATGGAAAATGTTCCCAAAGAAAAAGCAGTGATAGTAGGAAAAGGGCGAAAGCTGGACACCACTTACCTGGTTCAATACTACAAGCTAGCTGATAACCGGCTGCTGTGGCTGGAGCAATTCAAAGACTCTACACTGGAAATTTTGCATGGCGATCGTGTAGTATATCATCCTAACAGGAAGGTTGAGGAAAAAGGTCATTTTGAAAACAACAGGCTTAACGGGACTATGATGAAATGGGATAGCACCGGTAACATAACCGATTCGGGATATTACAAAGAAGATCGCTTGCTCTTCGGGGTACAAAAGCGATACGCCCGTAACCGGTGGCTCTACAATATAGTAGAAACGGATAGCATTAATAATACCATGAGGGATACGGATTATGATTCACTTGGCAACAAATTAAGGGAGATTGCTTTTGCAGGCAGTAGCGGCATATGGACGGAATACAATAAAGACGGCTCTGTTGAGTCGGTTGACAGCGTTTTTACCAGAGAGGACAGAGATGCAAAGTTCCCGTCCGAAAACGGGGGTTGGCGCGCTTATCTTGAAAGAAACCTGGACGGGATGGTTCCTATTAGAAACGGTGCAACGGGAGGCCAGGGTACCGTAGTTGTTCAGTTTGTTGTTGAAAAAGACGGAACACTCTCCAACATGAAACCATTAACCAAAGTTGGCTATGGAGCCGAGGAGGAGGTCTTACGCCTTCTAAAGAAATCTCCTAAATGGATCCCCGCCAGCCGGTACGGAAAACCTGTAAAAGCGTATCGCAAACAGCCGGTCACGTTTCAAATACGGGGGTAGATAAAATAACGATCTTATCATAATAGGCTTACTCCGCGTCGTTGTATTATCAAAAAACCATCAGGGCTTGTTTATGTTTTTCATTTCTATAGTCAAAAAATGTAATGCCTTTACTGTTTGGGTCTGCAGACCGGTCCATTGTAACCACTCTAAAAAAAGATCATATCCCCAGGAACTTGATACCATATTCTTATACTGTGCCGGGGAAAAGGCTGTTGTAGCTTCCTGCCCGTTCTCAATAATTTCGAGGCATGCAAGCAAGTACTTGTATATGGGTAGCAAATCCTGGCTTACTATATCGTTTTTAATAGACCCGGCATAGGTGGTGGCTTTTTTAAAGTCTTCCGCGATAATATAAAGTTCCAACACACATAGCTGCTCCATTTGGGCAGACTGTTTTGCCTTTTTTATCCACTCGATTCGATGCTTATAGGCATTGATACCGTTACAAAAAGCCTCGCCTGCCCGTGTCAGGTCTCCCACTTTTTGATATAGAACACCGACATCAGCCCAGTAGGAAGATTCAAATTTTTCCGCCAGCACTCTGTAGTCATCAATGGCGCGCGTGGTATCTTTTAATGCCAGGTAGCTTTTGGCCCGGTATTCAAAGTCAGGTATCACATGGTTCAAGATTCTAAGCTGCCCTGCAGTATCTTTTTGTATAGCACTTGTAAGATTAATAATGGCACCTTCATAATCTCCAATGTGAAATTTCGATTCACCAACTGCCCTGTTATCCTGTCTTTGGTTGGTTATTTCGGGGTTAATCGCATTTGCATATTTAACCATTTCCACATTCCTCTGATAATTCTTCTGATAAAGATAGTATTGGTCCCCCTTACTCAACAGGGCATTTACCATAGAATCCGTCTTAGGCAATTGATCAAATTTTATTATTCCGGCTTCGGCAAAATAAACTAAAACTTCATGTTTGTTTTCTGCAAAAGCATTTAAGTTTACAGGCTTTAGCGGCAGTTTGTTTTTGCTAAAATTCAAGTTCTCTAAAAATTTCGCCTTAGCCAGATCTACAGGCAATGTCGCAATTGCGTTATTTCTCAATTCCAAGCTCCTGCCTCTAAAATTATCCCATCCCGTCTTCGGCAAATAAGATATACTACAATTCTCTAAATTCAGGCTGTAACCTATCGATGGGATCGAAAAAAAAGCTGTAAACAAACTAGAATCTTTGGAGAGATCATTACTACTCAAATAGATCGTTTTGATATTTTTCCACCCTCTTAAGTCTATGGGTAAGCGGTGTATTGTGTTCATAAGCGCAACCCTATCTGTTTGGGAGTTGTCGGGCCTGTATATACTCCGGTTGCTGTAGCCCCTCATGTTATTACCGACATCAAAGCTTTCTAAAGCAATCAGCCTCCCAATACTATCAGGGATCTCTTTTAAGCTATTATTTGCCAGAACCAATGACTTGAGATTTTTAAGTTGCGTAATTGACTGAGGTAGCTTTGAAATACAATTGAGCCCTAATGCCAGCTCCTCCAATGCCACCATCCTGCCAATATCCTCCGGCAAACTTTCTATCTGATTAATACTAAGTTTTAGGTTTTTTAATTGAGTCAGCCGGGTAATGCCGGCAGGTAATTTTTTAATAAAATTATCCAATAAAACTAGTTCACGTAATGCTTTAAGACTGCCAATGTCAACCGGTAGCTCTTTCAAATTGCAGTAAGAAAAGTCCATCCACTTAAGGTTGCTCATACCTCCCACGGAAGGCAGCATGATTAAGGGATTCGAAGAGCCATTCAGCTTTTCCAGCTTTTTTAACCGGTCCAGATCTTTGGGCAATTCTTTTAACTTGTTAGATCGGATGTCCAACTCTTTCAACTTTGGCAGCACGGTGATACCATGAGGCAGTAAAGCCAGCTGGTTATAGCTAATGTCCAGCTTTTCGAGATGGGGCAATTCGAGTTTAGCCGGAAGCCCCGCAATTGAGTCACCTGATAAATTAATCGTTTTTACTTTTTTTAGCTTATTAATTATTCCCGACACCAACAGTGTTTTTTGGTTGTTCGACACTTCCAGGAAATTCAGATTTGTTGCTTTGCTAATAGCTTCGGGAATTTCGTTCATCCGGCCCAACTGTATTTGAACGTTTTTAAGATTTGGGCCGCAAAATATTTTAAAAAAACTTTGCGCGTTATGAATAAATGAGGCATTCACATACAGGTTTTCTATTCCTAATAATCTGATATCAGTAAAAAAGTCTTTTGCGATTGTAAGGTATTCTAACTTTAAGGATTTTATATTTTTTAAAGCTGATATTGATTTCAAAATATGGGCTATATCACCCTTCTCTGCCGAAATACTTATTGATTTAAGCCCGACCATTGAAGATAACCATGATGGTATAGCGGAATCAGCCGCATACAATTTTAATCCGGAAAGTTTTGTCAGCTGTGTGATAGATGAGGGTATACGTTGTAACGGAAGTAATGTAAAATCCAGGAAAGCCAACTGATCACTTTGCGTGAACTTTTCAAAGGCGTCATCCAACCTGATCTTGGTATTCCCCAGAAACTTTATCGCTACTATCGATTTACACTCCAAAAAATCATCAGGCAGGTTTACCGCAGGCTTCACTGTATCCCTGCCGAAACGCCATTCATCAAATTCCAGATACTTTACTTTAGGCAGCAGCTTTATTACACCAAACAATTGCTTTAAATCTTCTTCCGAGTTAAATTTCAACTTTACATATTTAACATCACCAGCTTTTGCTATATGTTTTTGTAATTCTGGCAAATCTTCCTTGTCCAGCGATAATCCCACAACCGGATCAGGTAATTTTGGATACTTAAGATTTACTACCGGGGTAGTGTAGGTTTTAAATTCCCTTTCAATGTCAACAATACTTTGCGCAGTCAGCTTATTTAGAAAGATTGAAAACAATAATAAAATAGCGGAAACATATTTAAGCACTAGTGTGGTATTCAAGTTGAGCATACTTACCGGTTTTAATCATAGATACTCTGACCCGTTAAATTACATAAAAAATCTCTTGTTAGAAACAAGAGATTTTTATTATCCGGTATTTTAATATCTTACACTTTATCCATCTCTTCTTTAACAAACTCCATCAACCCTTTAATATGAGCCGGCGACAGATCAAATTTCAAACCTGCTGCTTCAAACAACTGAGGCAAAGTGCGGGTACCGCCCAGGCTTAGCGCGTTAGTATAATTATTTAAAGCCTGCTCCTTATCCTTTTGAAATTGTTGCCAGAGGCCGATTGCGCCTAATTGAGCAATACCGTATTCGATATAATAAAAAGGCACTTCAAATAGATGCAATTGGCGTTGCCAGCTGTAATTACGATATGCCTCCAAACCGGTAACATCAAGCGATGCAGGCGTAAACTCGGTCAGTATTCTTTGCCAGCTTTGCAAACGCTCTTCATGCGTATGATTGGGATTTTCATATACCCAGTGCTGAAACTTATCGATAGTAGCAATCCAGGGGAAAATAGTTAATACTCTTTCCAGCTGCAGCTCTTTCGCTCTTCTCAATTCTTCTTCTTTCTCAAAGAATACGCCCCATTCATTCATGCTGAACAATTCCATACTCATACTTGCTACTTCCGCAAATTCAGTAGGGTATTCTTTAAACCCGGTTAGTGGTAAGGGGTGCGACAAAAATGAATGAATAGCATGACCACCTTCGTGCACCATGGTGATC
>JBCNOR010000105.1:0-11177 GCA_039593785.1 Niabella sp.
GGTGGTCAGCACCTTCTTCGGCGTGCTGATCATTTCCCTATACGAATTGTTGTTTGGGGCACAATTGCCATGGCAGCATCCGCTTTAATAGGACGCCTTTTTGGTACCGCCATTTTATAACCCATTTTATAACCAGGCTGTATAAAACCATACGCCTCTTATGCCGGGCCTTTGCTATAGCGCATCATGGCTAGGAATAAGTCAAGTCAGCTATAAACCGAAAGCAGCAATCTCCTTTTGCAGGATAATTGCTGCTTTTTATTTGCCCGGGTAAGCTTACTTGTAACGGAGGTTAAGCGAAATAATATTAGCGCTCATTCCAAAGGATTTGGTATAATGCCCATACCTTACTTCCAGCATATTTAAACGATCTATGCCGAACAAGCCCTCCTTGAGATTAAAACGCAAACCAGCTCCATAAAACTGACTACTAAATTTTGAAAGATCATAGTTACTTGTAAAAAATGCATCGCTTGCCGTATGCACTTTATAGGGCGCAAAATAGTCTGCAGCACTTTGCGTATAAAAGCGATAAAACGGGCTTAACGATAAGAATGGCGATATTTTGACCGGGGTTTCTATATCCGCCGTATGCGAGTTAATGCCCCAGCTATCGGTGTAAAACCGGTAGTACGTTCTTACTATAAGATGATCGCCGAGGAAGTAACTGGCCCTGACTCCTAGAGGTATCTTTAACCTGTCTGCCGGCAATGTTTCCTGGTGCACACTACCATCTGAAAAATAAACCCGGTGAAAAGGCAGGCTTAATAACCCGTTCTGTCTTACCACGTCTCCTAAAAACATTAATTGAAATTCCTTATTAATGATCCGGGAATAAGACAGTGATAAAGCATAGGTATTCCTACTGTCAGATCCATAACCCTCCTCCCCGGTACCACCTGTTTCAGTCCTAAGCTCTATGGGCTTCACTAATTTTACCTGGTCTGAGAACGCCTGTAAGCGTGCTGACACCTCGCTCATCTTATTTTTACTTTTTTGAGCAAATCCGACATGAGCACCCATTGACTGGTAATCGAACTCGCTGGAATAGGACAAGCCACCAAAAACAGTACTTCCTTTGGCCTGGTTTTCCCGACTCCAGCTTACCGAGGGATATATACGAGTATCAGCATGCGATGCAGATGAATTTGCTTTAAGGTCAATCATATCAGAGGAAGCCGAGGTATAATGGTCGATACCTACGCCAAGTGTGAACCTGTTCTTCCGCTGTTTTTGATCATACTTTAGCAACACTACATCGAGGCTGTTAGATATATCGGTTAGCTTTTCAGATCCAATGCCCCCGGTTACTGCGGCATTGTTCCCATCCTGCTGATAGTAGCTGGATACCAGGTTGATTTCATCAATGCTTAGCTTCCTGGAGTGCGCTGACGAGTCAGCAGTTTGTGCTATTGCCTGGCCTAATGCAAACAAAGCGGCTATACTTAAAAAAACTCTTTTCATTCACTAACAATTAAACTTTTAAAACTTAGTTACAACCGCATCCGCCACCTACCTTACCGGCATTAGCGCCCGAAGAGCCTTCCCTGTACGACTGGAAATTGAGTTCGGTTTTTTCTATGGTACGGTTACCCAGCACCATTTCTGCATCGTTGAGTTTATTTTTTTCATATTCTTTAACCGTAGCGCATGAAGAGCCCAGCAGCACTACTATTATTGCTGCTACCATATATTTTACTGATATTTTTTTCATTTGAGATGAATATTTTTTGATGGATAAATGCGGTTAGCATCATCTATAATAATGCATTCTAAATGGCGTATCTGGTTCACCATATACAGGGCCGGCCCGATACCCATAATGCTTACTGGAGTTGCCATAGCATCTGCTATTTCAGCATTCGGGCAGATGATGGTAACGCTCTTAATACCGCTAACGGGCAACCCCGTTTTAGGATTGATCGTATGCGAGTAGCGCTTACCTTCTATTTCCACATACTTCTCGTAGGAGCCCGATGTGGCCACGGCCATATCGGTAATGTTCATGTAAGAAAAAGGTAGCCGGGCGTTATCGGGGTCGGCAATGCCTATAGTCCACGGCTTTCCGTCGGCCTGGTGCCCCCAGGTAGTCAGATCGCCGGAAGCATTTACAACGCCAGACAATACCCCTCTTTGCACAAGCAATGCCCTCGCCATCTCCGCCGCGTAGCCTTTCCCTATGCCGCCAAATCCTATTCGCATGCCGGGCAACTTTAAGTATACAGTACAGGCCACTGCGTCTAAAACAATGTTTTTATAGTTAACCAGTTTTAATTGTTCCTTTATGAGCGATGCATCCGGCAAATGTGTCATGGCTCGGTCAAAGTTCCAGAATCGTTTATCAATACCTCCATAAGATATGTCAAAATAGCCGTCGGTAATATTGCTGATCCTGATACTTCTTTCAATGAGTCCAAACACTTCTCTATCCACTTTTACCGGCGCCAAACCCGCGTTTGAATTAATCAGATTGGTTTGGCTTTCTTCTTTAAAAGTGGTAAGCAGCTGCTCAATACGATGGATTTCCGCAACTGCTGCGTCAAGATGACCTGATGCATCAGTCTCATTGTCGCCTACAATGGTAATTTCAAAAGCATTGCCCATAAGCCTCTGAGCCCGCCTGAATTCCTTTAGCATAAGATGATTGTTACCTGAATGATTCTATTTCCTTAACGAAAGATCTGGCATCTCCACCAGGCAGCCCCTCCCATTTTTTTAATACCCGACCATCTGCCGCCAGCAAAACCGAGCAGGGAAAACTGCCACCAGGGTTATACTTATCGGCCAGGGTTGCGTTTTCTTTTTTAAGCTGGTCCGGTAATTGGTTTTTACGGTTCCGCGGAAAGTCAGCATTTACATACAACACGGTGCTATCATTTAATAGCTTTTGAAAATCTTCAGAGTCTATAATTGTCTGGTGCATTTTAATGCACGGAATACACCAATCCGACCCCGAGAAGTTCAATAATACCAATGCATGTTTTGCTGTTGCAGACTTTAAAGCTTCATCAAGGCGACTCTGAGCCTGCAACGTTTTGCCCATTAATCCAAAAGTGGCCAGAAAGCCAATGAGTCTGATATAATAACGCATATAAATGATTTGAATTGAAAACAGATATGCTACCCGTCACTAGTGAGAATGTCCGGGCATACTCATGATCGAATGCTTATGTTTAAAGCAGGTGGAATTAAATAACGCAACGGGTTGAAGATCCCGACTGAAGTTATTTCACTAAGTCACCGGGAGCTAATTACGCTCTTAAAAAGGTTAGGTTAGGCCAGGCGCGGGGGCTGCCAGATTGTATTACGAACCCGGCTCTTGTACAGTATATTTTTATAAATAATTAAGGGAGCAGATATATTAAAGATTTGCCGGTTTAGCTCAGCGTTAATGGTGGTTTGCGCAGTAAACACCGGAGAAAAGCAGTTTACATGCCTGACAAAAGGCAATTTCTGATCCGTCTCATAATCTGCATCTTTTGCAGGATGATCGTAATGCATTTTCAAAAACGACATCACCGTCATTTCGGGATGTTGTTTTTTATGTTCACTAAAATGCTCAAAAAGTATGGGAATTTTAAATAGCTGATACGCCTCAGTAGTTGAAACCAGGTATATCAAAAGCAGCATAACAGCTATCACTTTTTTCACAAGCTGAAATTAATTAAAAAAACATTTGAATTGCATAATGCTAACGTTATCATAACCTAATACAGGTAATACAACTATTATTTAACAGTTTGTTTTTAGAGATCTGTCACTATATTAATTCAAATCAACAATAGACTATAATTATGTGCACCACGCTTTAACGTTTAGCGGGGCAAGCGATCTCTCAACCACCCGTAAACCCAGGTACCCGCAATCGCGCTTAACAGGGAAATTACCACCACCGTTGCACCGGTACCTATTTGGGCAAAAAGCGGCCCCGGACACGCTCCTGTAATAGCCCAGCCAGACCCAAAAATAAGACCACCATAAACTTGCCCTTTATTGAACTTTTTAGGTGCAATAGTGATAGGTTCTTTGTTGATGGTTTTGATATTGTACTTTTTGATGAGGAAAACCGAAAGCATACCGGTAATAATGGCACTACCTATAATACCATACATGTGAAAGGATTGCAGGCGAAACATTTCCTGTATCCTAAACCAACTGATGACCTCTGCTTTTACAAATACTATCCCGAAAAGTATACCCACAAGGACGTATTTAAAATTGTAATACCACTTACGCTGTAAACAGCTTTCATTTATACGCATCGCATCTAGTTCACAAACTTGCAGGTCCTTTTCTCTATCTGTATTTTGTTGCATTTTCCAAAAAAGTTTACAATAAAAGTATGTTCGGCAAAATAAAGTTTGCCATAATAAAGCCACCTGTCATAAAACATATAGTAGCAATTAATGAAGGCCATTGCAAATTCGACAAACCCATAATGGCATGTCCGCTTGTACAGCCACCTGCGTAACGTGTACCAAAGCCCACCAGGAAGCCTCCGACAACGATCAGGATAAAACCTCTTACCGTAAAAAGGGAAGACCAATTCATGATATCTCCCGGAAAAAGGTTATTATAATCAGTAATGCCATAGGCCGCTAGCTCCCGGGCCAGTTTCGGGTTTACCGCTACGGGTTCTGGATTGGATAAAAGATGAATGGCGATAAAGCCACCTAAGCCTATCCCCAATACAAAAACCAGATTCCATACTTCTTTCTTCCAGTTATAATTGAAGAAAGGAATACCCGCCGGTATACAAGCTGCACAAATATGCCGTAATGATGAGCTGATACCGAATGATTTGTTCCCAATAACCAGGAGTACAGGCACAGTTAATCCTATTAAAGGACCGGCAATGTACCAGGGCCAGGGTTGTTTCAAAAGTTCTAACATCTAATTATTTTTTTATTCAGGACCAGGTAAAACCTGAAAGCGAAGTGCATCTCCCGTTTTGATAAAGGCCTGGCCGGTTAGGATCTGCCTAGCAGCCGGACTGAGATAAATGCTATTTTGTTATTTTAAGCAGTTTTGTACGTTATTTCTTTTAAACCGGTTGTTTTTCGCTGGTTCGCTAACCATTCTTTCATACCACCAGAAAAATTTTTGACATTTTGAAAACCGTTTCTTGCCAATATAGAAAATGCTATGGCCGAACGATCACCTGCCTGGCAATAGATGATTACCTGTTTGTCCCTGCTGATCTTATGTAGATGATCCTCCAGGGTTCCTACAAAAATATGATCAGCACCATCAATGTGTCCCGCTTCATATTCTGCTGCTCCGCGAACATCTACGATCTGTACCTGCTCCTGCCCTATATAAGTTTTAAATACTTCCAGAGAAATCACATCTTCCTTTTGGAGTTCGATACCTAAATTGTTCACCTCCGGCATATACCCATACATATTATCCAGGCCAATGCGCATAAGCTTCCGGGTCAAATCATCTATCTGTCTGTCTTCGGCTATTAATATAAACTGCTCCTCGTAGTTGAGCAGCCAGCCGCACCAGGTAGCAAAAGAATTGTTTCCCTGAATATTGAGGCTATCGGCGATAAAGCCTGCGGCAAAATCTTCTTTACTACGTGTATCGATTATTTTTATACCCTTTTTATAGGCAGCAACAAATTGTGTTTCAGATAGCTTGGAATGTTTGGGAACTTCGATAAGCAACGGACGACTTGTCTTATTTAAATGCTTCATCATCGCAAAATACTTTGGTGGCTCCGGCTGATCGGCTAACAAATAAGCGGCAAATCTCTTTTCATCTTCACCGTATTGAAACGCCCAGTTTCTTATTTTTTCGTAGCCAACCGTTGAACTCGATACAGCTCCCAACGCTTTTCCGCAAGCCGAGCCCGCTCCATGCCCCGGCCATACCTGTACATATCCGGGAAGCGCTGCAAATTTCTTCAACGATTCAAACATTTGTCTTGCTCCCACATCCTTTGTACCAATAAGTCCTGCAGCATGTTCCAAAAGATCCGGGCGACCAATATCCCCAACAAATACAAAGTCCCCCGTAAATACCATAACAGGTTTATCGGTGGCCGGGTGATCGGTAAGTAAAAAACTGATACTCTCCGGTGTGTGCCCGGGTGTGTGAATGACCTTTAAAGTAAGATTGCCGACCCGGATCACATCGCCCTCTTTAACCCCGCTATGCGGGAACTGGTATTGCCAGTCCTGTCCTCCCTCATCAGAAAGGTACATTGCAGCACCGGTTACTGCAGCCAGTTCACGCGAACCACAAAGAAAGTCGGCGTGTATATGGGTTTCAGCAATATGCGTTATACTAAGATTATTGTGCTTAGCAATATCCAGGTATACATCAATATCTCTTTGTGCATCAATCACAATTGCCTCACCGGTTTTCTGGCATCCCACCATGTAACTGCCCTGCGCTAAACTTTTATCATATACCTGTTGAAAGAACATACCAAGTTATTTTTGTTGTTTTAATACTGCAAATTTCCGGCGGTAATTTTATTCATACAGTAACTTTAGTTACATAGGCACTCTTTACATGGTAAATAAGCTTTGTTGCCCATCTTTCCTTCCTCGTTGCCATTCCACCCCTATTCGTCGATTACAATTGAAAGTGTAGTTCTGTTGCAGCAATTTGCTTAAAAAAACAATGAGCAAACATAAACGATCAGGTTCTTACGCCTGGTTAGAGGTCATCATCTATTTTACCGTTATCATCGGTGTATCATGTATTGCCAGTCGCATCGAAGCCATGGACAATATTTTTGTATACTTTGGCACCGCCCTGCTCCTAAGCTATGTGCTGCTTCGCCGGGAAGGGATGACGTTGTGGAGCCTGGGTATCAGACCTGGCCAAAGCGCAGACTACCTGAATTTTGCGGGTGGCATTGTGCTGGGTGCACTGGCATTGGCCTGCAGCGCCGGCTTAACCATCTGGCTCAATCACGGGAAGCTGGTATTCACAGGAGTACCAGGGCCGGTATTTCTGCTAACACTAATTCTTATGCACTTCGGATCTGCCTTCGTACAGGAATTCACTTATCGCGGCTACCCATTTCAACGCCTTCTTCGATCTTACGGCCCCTGGATCGCCCAGGTTGGCATTACTTTGCCTTTTGCTATTATGCATATTAACCTTAATGCACCACCAGACCTAAACTCATTTTTAATAACATGGCTAACAACCGGCATTGGCTCTGTTCTTTACGGATTGTGTTACTTAAAAACAGGTAAGCTTTTTTTATCGGTTGGTGTACACATGGGCTGGAACCTGGCACAGTCTATAATACCAAGGTCTCCACAAAAGAGTGACGGCGTGCTTTTCCAACTGATTACTGATGCAAAAGCTTACAACCCTATTCATGTTTTATGGCCTTACATCGTTGTATCCATTTTACTAATGGTGCTTATCAGCCGATTACCACTTACCACCCATACAACCTTATCAGCCAACTGATTTGTATGCATCAAAACCCAACACAAATAAGCGGGCAACCATTAAACAGGCCCTTTTCTACTGCGATGCGTGTACTGCTCTTTTACGCGATCTCAGTTATTATCCTGATCTCAATTGACCTCGTGAAGCTGGACAGATCGCCCGAAGCAACAGCTTTGAACCTGCTGCTCATCGCTGCTTTAAGCTACCTGCTCAATATTGTATTCTTGAACAGGGATCATATAACTCCTGCAAAGGCCGGCATTGCTCCCAATCGGGGAACAGCCGTACGACTGGTAACCGGGTTGCTCATTGGCCTTTGTTCGGCATTACTGCAACCTATCAGCCTGCTTGCCTGGGGTCATTTTAAGCTGGAATGGAGCGCACCTGAGATACAAACCGTATTCGTATACATTGCTATATATTTTTTTGCAGCCCTCCGCGAAGAACTTGTTTTCAGAAGCTATGCTATCGAGCAACTCCGGCATCAATTTGGTTCGCGGCTGAGCCAGGTACTGATCATGATCATTTTTATTCTGGAACACAGAGCCAGTGGTATGTCATGGACTGCATCGGTGCTCGGCTCGGGAACAGGGGCACTGCTCTTTGGCTTTGCCCGGCTACGAACAGGAGATATCGCGCTATCCCTGGGTATTCATTTTGCCTGGAACCTCGGGCAATGGATCTGCGGCTTTAAAGGATCACCCGGCGTCTTGCGGGCTGTTGTAACACCCGGGTATACCCACCAGGCCGATTGGATCGGATACCTGGCTTTTCTGTTTGCCATGGCAGGAGCAGCCATTTTCATTCATATTTCTTTTCAAAAGCAAATTAAACCCAATAGCTGATATCATTTACCTTTAATTATGAAGTGGTGGTATAAAACTAGAATTATTGATCCTGCACCCCAACAGAGGGTTGTCTATCACCTGTTGTTCTGGTTACTTCTTTTTGCGGTACGCTCTTATCTAACAGGTATCAGCTTTAACGTCTATTCCGATCTGTCAAACGGTTATGTCACCTTATTAAATCTTTGCAGCACGGCTCTTATCGCCGCGGCCTATTATGTGATTGCAGGCCCGGTTCGCCAACTAATAACGAACAAGAGAATGGGACTGGCTATTTCAGGCATAATGCTGATCATCGTGTTTTATACAATAGCCGATGCCATCGCCGAGGTCCTGATCCTTAAGTCTTGTGAAAACTGCATGCACCTGCTTAAAGATCACCAGCCGGCCTATTACGTGCTTCTCTCTCTAAACCTTCCCACTATCATCGCTAAACGACTGCTGGGATTGGGCACTCCGCTGTTTTTATTACTGGCATTAAGTATTCCATTATGTATTAAGCTTGCACGCGAGGCCTGGCGTGCACAGGTTAAAAGTCTTCAATTGGCTAAAGATAATGTTGAGCTGGAGTTTAATTTCTTAAAATCCCAGATCAATCCGCACTTCCTGTTTAATACTATGAATAATATCTATGGACTGATCCTGAGAAAAGACACCACCCGCTCCGCCGAAATGGTTGCGCGACTGTCCACATTATTCCGCTACATGCTTTATGATACGGATAAAACTTACGCGCCATTAGATAAGGAACTAAAGCTGCTAAGTGATTATATTGAACTGGAGAAAATAAGGCTAAACGACACTGCAGTTGAAGTAGAGGTTGGCACCGATAATCCCAAGTACGAGATCCCTCCATTACTGTTCATCCCGCTGGCAGAGAATGCCTTCAAATTCACAGTAGATCAACCCGGTGCCCGGATATTTATCTCGTTACAGGTAATAAAAGGGCGGTTAGAACTCTTTGTAGAAAATACGGCTTCTCAGCCTACGCTTACCGAACAACATGGTATCGGCATCAGCAACCTGCTTAAAAGACTTGAACTTTACTATAAAGGCCGTTACAGTTATGCAGCGGCTTACCGGGAAAGAACCTATTTTGCAAATTTAATCATTGACTTATGACCCATAAGATCCGGTGCCTTGTAGTGGATGACGAGCCGATAGCCCGGGATATCATAAAAGCCCATATTGAGCAACTGCCACAACTGCAATTTGTGGAAGCCTGCAAGAATGCGGCCGAAGCTTATGAAGCGTTGCTGCAATACGAAGTAGATGTCATTTTCCTGGATATCCGCATGCCGGTTACAACCGGAATTTCCTTCATGCGTTCTTTATCGCAACCTCCGCTTATTGTTTTTACAACGGCCTTTTCGGAACATGCCGTGGAGGGATTTGAGCTCAACTCTGTAGACTACCTGATGAAACCTGTTACCTTTGAAAGGTTCTGCCAGGCTGTTCAAAAAATACAGGAGCGAATGTTGTTCCACACTGCCCGCGTTCCATTAACGGATAGTCCTTCTTATCTATTTATAAAGCAGGATACGCGCTTGCTTAAAATAAATTTCGACGACATTATTTATGCCAAAGCCGAACGCGATTTTTGTTCTATATACCTGGTTAATGGCAGGCGACTATTGGCAAGTATGCATCTGAAGTTATTAGAAGCTTCCTTGCCTGCACAACGATTCCTAAGAGTGCACCGGTCCTATATCGTTAACCTTCACAAAGTGCAATCCATCCAGGGTAATGTATTAGTGGTTGAGCAGGCCACCCTAGAGATCGGTAGTAGTTACCGGGAAAATTTATACCAGGCTCTAAAAATCAGGTAGTAAAAAATTGCTAATGCTTCAACTCGTTTTGTTAGTTACTTTATAGAAAGCTGCTATCATATTTAACTTTCAGCCGCGGAGGGTAGCGCTTTCCAGGCATTTCAATAATGGTAACCATACGTCAGGTTGATTGTGTTATTGGGCAATCACCATAATAACTGGGGTACATGCCTGTTTTTATTTTGCTAAATTTAGTGGCATACCGTTTCTTTTAAAATTATATAGACGCCCATCACCAATACAAACCATCCAAAAGCAGGTTTAAGTTTTTTACCGTTAATTTTTGTCGACAAAAAGCTGCCGGCGAAAATCCCGGTTACCGCCATGGCACTTACACGCAGCAGAAAAAACCAATTAATATTGGCGTGATGAAGTGAAAAAACAAAACCGGCCAGCGAGTTAACAGCAATAATCAGCAAAGAGGTACCTATGGCAACTTTCATGGGAAGCTTTAATAAATTAACCAATGCAGGTATAATCAGAAAACCGCCTCCCGCCCCAATTAATCCTGTCACAAAGCCCACAAAACCACCTTGTATAGAAGCCAGGCGGTAATTTACCTTTCCTATCGCTGCTGCGTCCTCATTACAGTCTTTACATCTTCTGATCATTTTGCCGGAGGCGAAAACCATCAGCACTGCAAAAAGTAATAACAGCAATATGCTTTTGGTAACAGTAAAGCTGCCCACTGAAAAAATTTCATCGGGAATAAGCGGAATAACAAAAGCGCGGGTAAGAAATACCAATACAATGGATGGCAGACCAAATACAATGGCCGTCTTAATATTGATGAGGTGCTTTTTGAAGTAAGAATAAGAACCGGCCACACTTGTCACACCTACTACGAAAAGCGAATAAGTAGTAGCCAACACAGGGTCAACGCCAAACAGATAAACCAGCACCGGTACCGTTAGTATACTTCCCCCTCCCCCAATCAGCCCCAGGGAAACGCCGATAAAAACGGCAGCTATATAACCCATTATATCCATGGAATTTCTTTAATTGATACAACAAATATGTACCAATAAAAAAAGCCTTACAGTTACATTGGTTACATAAGCTTAATTTTGTTTCGGCC
>JBCNOR010000106.1:0-11159 GCA_039593785.1 Niabella sp.
CTCCAAATAATATCCCTACTATCCTGGAACCGAGCGTACCGCCTAAAGCAGAAAAAATAATAATAAGGCCCGACATAGGCGAATGCAGGTTTTTAGGCAAATGGCTTAATACCGTTGAGTTGAGTAAAGGATAGATAGGTGCTATGAATAAGCCTATCAGCGGTAACATAAACCCCAGCACCGGCACATCTGAAATATTGGCCAGCCGGGTAACGGTAGCCGCTACATTAAGCTGTGGCAATATAGCCAGCAGCAATGCAATAGAAAGCAGCGCACAGCCAATAACAATAACGGCCCAGGATATTTTTTTGGACAACCACCCGGCCACAAACCTCCCCACGGCTAACGATATGGCTAGCAGCGAAGCCATCTGTACACTTAGCTTTTCAGAAAAAGAAAAGATCTTTTCATTAAACCGGGGTAGCCAGGTCATAATGCCCTGCTCAATCATTACAAAGAAAAAAGCGGAGCATATAAATACCAACACCAAAGGAACAGCAATCAATGATAAAGAGCTTTTGATATCCTCCTTCCAGTTAGCGCCTGCAGTAGGCGCGGGTATCTGTACATTCGATACAACAAGAAACAAAAATGACAATAGTATACCCCCACAAAGCAACAGGTATACATTCAGCCAGGCATTGGTATCTGTCTCCGAATAAAAAGCCGGGAACAGGAAATAAGCACTGGCGATGCCTACCATAAAAAAACCTTCTACGGAGCTCATCAAAGCCGAATGCTGCCGGGGACTATCGGTAACTACACCAACTAAGCTATACACCGATAATTTGATCAGAGCAAAGCTCACCCCTACTGACAGGAACATCATTTTGGCAGCCCAAAAGCTATTGCCAAAGCGCATGCCTAAACAGCCTACAAACACAATTGCCAGCGCAATCAGCATTGCTCTTTTATAACCCAGTCTTGGTAAAAAAGACGCAACAAAAAAAGATACAATGGCAATGGGAAGGTCTTTAAAAGCTTCTAATATAGAGGCAGCTTTTTCATCCACCCCATATACATTGATAGATTTGGCAATTACAATACCTACGCTATTGAGCAGTATCGCAAATACAAAATAGTTGATATACAGGGAGAGTTTTATTTTCCAATTAGTTGACATAGTGAAATTAAAAAAGCTGAAAGAGTCCGTCTTAAAAGAAGTTTGAATGTCATATTGGAGCCTGACGACATAATAGCAATCAAGTAATAGCCTTCGTCAAGCTCAGGCTGACACCGCTTTTAAAACAGTCTCTTTCAGCGAAAAAGGGAACGATTAGTACCCTGTATTTTGTTTCAAATTAGGGTTTACCGCAATCTGCTGACTTGGTATTGGGTATACCAAAGTTTTAGGATCGGGATCGGCAGCTTTCTCCTGCCAGGCCACCAGGAATTTTCCAAAGCGGATCAGGTCCTGCCTTCTCCAGCCCTCCCAATACAGCTCACGGGCGCGCTCGTCTAATAAATTATCCAATGTTAATGAGCCAAAAGCTGTAACGCCGCGGTTAGCCCTGATGCCATTTACCAAACCCAAAGCCTCACCTGCAGTTCCGGTGCCGCCTCTCAATATGGCTTCTGCCTGCATCAGCAATACATCCGAATAACGATACACTACCCAGTCATTATTTCTTTGCCCTGTAACACTATAATCGAATGCATATTTCATCGGACGAATACCTGCTGTCTCCAACGTGGCGCCAGAAGTGCGTATGGTTACTTCACGGGTAAATACCAGCGGTGCAGTAGAGGGATTCCTGGCCATTAAAGGCGCATTAGTCGTCCAGTTGTATTGCTGACCTACAAAGAAACCTACGTTCTGTCGGTGATAGCCTAGTAGCCTGTTATTCGTTATATCTGCCGGGTAATCGTAATAAATACCTCTACGTTCATCAGTAGCCTGAAATTTATCATAGAAGTCAGATAAGGTACACCAGCCATTCCATCCTCCCGGATTCATGTTATAATGCGCAATGGTGTTCCAGGTTCTGTCTATATTACCGCCTCTTTCCCCATTTTTATTAAACAGCGTGTAAATATTTTCAGTCGACTTTACATCATTATCGGGAGCAAAATTGTCGAAGTATTTACCGGCACCAGATACTGTGTACAAACCGGATGCGGTAATTTCCTTGGCCAGTGTTATTACCTGGTTCATATCCGCGGCTGCAAATGTGGGCGACTGCCTGTTTAGGAAAGTACCTTTATTTAAATAAATTTTCATGAGTAAAACCTTTGCCGCATTTCTATTGGCAACATATGCGCCGGTGGGCCCATTGTTTGGCAAAGCACTAACAATTTCATTGAGTTCCTTTACCATATAATCGATAGCGGCCTGCGGTTGCAATACCTCGGGAGCAATTCTAAAATCTTCCAGTGCTGCCCCCTCTCTTATAGGAACCACACCATATAAGTCGAGCAGATCAAACATTGCCAGTGCACGTATAAATTTTGCTTCGGCGGCTTGTTGAGCGCTTGGACTATATCGCAAAACATTGGTAGCATTATAAACCACGGTACCTAAACTTACAAAAGTGTTATTCATATAACCATTATCCGGGTTCCAGGTATGCAGGTGTATGGAGCGGTGCATACCATTGTCATCCCAGTCACCACCCCGTGTTGGAGCCATTGCTGCATCTGTAGATATTTCCTGCATTACCCATCGTTGCTCCTGTTGGTAAGGCGTGTTTAAAGCAGTGTATGCCGAAACTAAAAGAGTTGCGGGATTAACATTGGTATTTCCTTCTTCCAACTCGCTTTTAAATTCTTCATTGAGCTTGGTACAAGAAAATGAGCCAACAGTAACCGATCCGGCCAGTAGTGTATATATTAAAATTTTTGATTTCATAGTATTCATTTTTAAAGCGAGAAATTAATGCCTAGTAAAACTGTTCTTGCAGGAGGATAAGGTAAATATTCAATACCCAAAGACGGAATTCCATTAGAAGAACCATCTGTATTCACCTCGGGATCAAACCCGGTGTATTTTGTAATTATGAAAAGGTTCTGTCCGGTAAGCGAAATATTGAAGTTTTTTAACACATTGCCAATGTCGCCCACCTTGTATGCAAGTGTTAAATTGGCCATTTTCAAATAATTACCTTTCTCAAGATATCTTGTAGAAGGCGCTGCGGAGTTGGATGTAGATTCTTTAACGTCGGTATTAAAGAAAGCAGAGCCAATATTTCTCAATGACAAATTACTAATACCTAAAGTAGTGGCGGCAGAGTTATTAAACAAATAATGCCCCATCGCCCCATTCATATTTACTCCTAAACTAAATTTCTTATATGTAACATTTGAAGAAATACCCAATAAGGTAGTAGGATTGGGGCTGTTTGAGTAAACCTTGTTAACCGCAGGATCGTTAGCGCTGCTAACACTTCCATCTAAACCCCGATACATACTCATGCCGGTTGCCGGATCGATACCCGCATATTCGGCCAAATACCAAACGTTAAGCGGTTGACCATTTACCATTCTTTGTCCGAGTACGCCAGAAAAACCTTGTCCCCGTAAAGCTCCTGTTTCATAATAACCTTGTAGCCCACTTACACTATTTTTCAAAAAAGTTACGTTACCGGTTAAGTCCCAATTCCAATCAGTACTTCTGATAATATTACCCGTCAAAGCTATCTCTACCCCTTTGTTCACAACCTCTCCATCCAGGTTCACCCAAATACGGCCTGCGGGAGCAGGTTGTGCAAGCGTTTGCTCAAATAGGGCATCCGTAGTTTGTTTATTAAAATAGTCCACAGAGCCATAAATGCGATTGTTGAAAAGTGAAAAGTCGATACCTGCATTAAAGGTTGTGGAGGTTTCCCATTTCAAATCTGCATTACCAAAGTTTACCTGGCTAATGCTCTGTGTACCGAAGGTCAATCTGTCTAACGATGCACCCGATGGAAACTCCTGGTTACCGGTTTTACCCCAACCTAAACGTAATTTAAGTTGGTTAACATCAGTGTTTCCTTTTAAAAAGGCCTCTTCACCAATATTCCAGGCTACCGCAACTGAGGGAAATATTGCATACTTATTATTAACGCCAAATTTGGTAGACCCATCTCTTCTGGCAGTTGCTGTTAATAAATACCTGCCTAAATAGTTGAAACCACCACGCAGAAATAACGATTGTAATTGGTTGGTTGGACTTCTGTAGGAAGAAATTTCTCTTTGGCTAATGGTAGAGTATTGTAAGTAATCAAAATAATCCAGTCCAAGATATTTGAATCCACTACCAAAACTAATGTTATTATTGTAGCTAAAATCCAGGTATTCATAACCCGCAACTGCATTTACATTCCAGTCATCGTTTATCTCCTTGTTGTAGGAGAGCGTATGTGTCATTTGCTGGTTGGTTTCGCTATTGTTAGAGATGAAGGCTTGCTCATTATTTGTAGCGGAGTTTGGAAGCGCCGCGTTAGTTGTATCGATAATCCCGGCTCTATACACACCTTCTCTATTACCCGTTTGCCTCATTACACTATAGGTGAACCGATATTCAAGATCGTTCGTGATTTTGTAGTAGGGCGAGAGATTAATAACCATAGTGTTGGTTACGGCACGATCTTTAAATGCATCTATACTCGCTAACGGATTACGTGTATTGGTATTAATGAATGTAAGATTTCCACTTGCGTCTCTAAGAGGGCGGGTAGGGTTCCACTGTAAGGCCTGCGAAATAATATTGCCTTCTGCACCTACACCCACGTCAATAGGTGCATAACGATTATTTAGCTGCGTTAAAAACACCGCAAAATCCAATCCTAGTCTCCGGTTTTCAAGAAAACGAAAATTACCGGTAAAATTTGCTGTATATTTTTTTAGTTGTGAGCCGATGATAATACCATTCTGATTTAAGTACCCGCCTGACAACCGGTATTTTCCATGTTGCGTTCCACCAGAAACGTCTGCATAGTAGTTTTGTGTTACCGCAGTTCTGGTAATTTCTTTAAATGCATTCACATCACTTCCGAAATCAGCGTTGGTAGCTTCTGAAGGTGTATAATAATTCAATGCTTCTCTGAACCTGGCGGCGTCTAATACGTCAGGATATTCACGCATGTTGGAAACACCGGTAGCTGCGCCAACAGAAACAACCGGTTCGCCCATCTTTCCTTTTTTTGTAGTAATAATAACAACGCCATTGGCGCCCCGCGACCCGTAAATAGCGGTAGCTGATGCATCCTTTAAGATGTCCATACTGGCAATATCACCAGGGTTCAAATAACTAAGCGGATTACCCCTGTCTGAAGTAAAGCCGCCGCGTCCCTGGGGCAACGGAGAATTTCCCGACATAGGTACCCCATCTAACACAAATAAGGGGTTATTACTGGCCCTGATGGAAGAGTTACCCCTGATGCGCACGGTAACCGATCCGCCGGGTTGCCCGGTATTGTTGATCACCATCACACCCGGTGTTTTACCCTGTATCAGTTGATCGGGATTTGTCATAATACCCTTGTTAAAATTTCTTTCGCTGATGGTTACCATCGATCCGGTAAGGTCTTTTTTCCGCGCTGTTCCGTAGCCGATCACCACCACCTCATCAATACTCTGTGTAACGGGTGTTAAGGTAAAATTAACGGTTTGCGCATTGCCGCCGGTAATACTCACCGACTGGCTGCCCGATGCATATCCGATAAAAGAAGCCGTAACCGTATAATTACCATCTTCTAGTTTGCTGAAAGAAAAAGAGCCATCACTTCCTACAGAAATACTTAAGTTCTTTTCCACTATCACTACTGTAGCCCCGGCTAAGGCCTCTCCCTTATCGGAGCTTACTTTCCCGCTAATACTCCCGGACTGTGCGTAGCTGTTAAAGGCGAAAATAAATTGCAGCAGTAGTAATACCCCGGCAATTTTTACAGTTCGCCCGATCCCTAAAGGTGGTCTTTCCATAATCATTGAGTTTAAAGTTTGAGTAAAAAAAAGATTCATTGGCAATACATTTATTTATCAGTAGTTATTTTCCGGCCTGTTTCATTTTTAAATACACGCCGTTGGTCCATCCAAAACCATCCTGGTTGGGATATTCGCCACCGGTATCCTTTCCATCGTACTTCTTCACCACAGGATACTTTTCCATTAATTTTCCTGTTTGTGCAAAACGGTACTCCACATTGCTCATCCAGTTGCTCCGGATAGCCCCGGCCAGGTCCCGGTCGCCATACTGTAAAGCTGCTTTATAACCCACCCACTGCAAAGGAGCCCACCCTTTGGGAGCATCCCACTGCTGATCGGTAGCCACATCAGTGGTTAACAGTCCGCCTTCTTTTAACAAATGCGCTCTTACAAATGCAAGTACCTGTGCAGCATGTTCAGAAGAACTGATCCCAACATACAACGGGAATAGCATAGCAAGCGATCTTGATACAGTATGCTGTTTTTTTAAAAAATGATAGTCCTTGTATACTCCATCTTCCTCATCCCATAAGTATTTTTCTATGGCGTCAATTCTCCCGGCAACTATCGTTTCAAATTTCATTCTCATGTCCCCCTCGTCCGAAACCGTATAAGCGTCCAGCAAAGTTTGCTCCAGGTGCAGCATCATACAATTCAGATCCACGGGAATTATTTCTGTAGTACAAATACTGTGCAGATTATTGCCATCGGCAAGCCATCGGCTCGAAAAATCCCAGCCCGACTCACAGGCAGCCCTTAAATTCCTGTATAAATTTTTATTGCCGGGCGCTTTATTCATTAAAGCCAGATCTAATGCATACCCTTCCGGCCGGGGTGTATTTTCGGTATCCCAATAACGGTTTAACAGTGCGGCATCCTCCATTTTTACTACGTGCAGGCATGCCGTCTGCTGGTTAAGATTTTTAGCACCCAGCATCCAGAAGTCATACTCTTTTTGCAACGCTTCCTGGTACTTTACCAGTACGGCATCACCCTTTTTATCCTGTAACAAGCGTACCATAGAGGAGTAAAAAGGGATCTGTGACCGTGTGAGATAATAGGTACGATTGGCATTGGGTATAAACCCGATACTGTTAATAAGGTAAGTGAAATTATCTACCATACCTTCTACCAGGTCCATCCGGCCGCTTTCGGCCAATCCCAGCATCGTAAAATAGCTGTCCCAATAATACAGTTCATTAAACCTTCCGCCCGGAGCCACATAAGGATGCGGTAACCCTATAAGCGAACCTTTATCCATATTATTGAACCGGGTTAAGCTGTCCCAGAGATTATGGATGTAATCGGATATGGAGCCGGCATCTGAAGATAAATTAGCTTCGGCGCTGGTGGGAATGAAAAAGTTTTCTCTTATAAAAGCTAAAAGATCAAAGCCCGGCAGGTTTTTCTGATTCGCATACTTGGCGGCGATATAAGGCAATGCATACAGCGGCTCTGCGTCAGCAAAAGTTTTCTGATCCTTAAATACATGTTGTGCCTGCACATCGGCAAACAAAACTCCTATGGCTGAAGTTGTATCCGTAGCAATCATAATAAATAAGTTTCTTTAGCAATCGGCAAAGCATACTGCAACCAGGTGGCAATCATGTAAAACTCCTGGCAGCCTTATCGTTTTCTTCTTAAACAAAAGTGCATCACCTGGCTATTTCTGCATACAACGCTATTCACTTTTTATTGAACTGTATTAATCATTTTTTATTTATATTTAACAGAATAATGAAAATAGAATACGAAATTGTAAAACCAGACAAGGGAAGCTCCTTCCGGCTTCTGCATCATAAAATGGTGCGTGAGTCCGATTTTGTGTGGCAGTTTCATTATCACCCCGAGTATGAGATTGTTTTTGTACCCCAGGGAAGCGGCACCCGGCACGTCGGTAATCATTTAAGCACTTATCACCAGGGCGACCTGGTGCTGATTGGCAGCAACCTGCCCCATTCAGGCTTTGGCCTCAACTCGTCGGGGCTTCATGAAGAAATTGTACTGCAGGTAAGGCACGAATGTATACCATTGCATTTTACCGAAATGCAACTTGTAGCAACGCTGCTGGAACGGGCCAGGTTTGGGGTGTCCTTTTCGGGCACTACCCGTGAACAGGTAGGAGCGCTGATGACTAATATGATTCATCAACCTCCTTTTAAAAAGATGATCATGCTGCTGGAAGTACTGGAAAAGCTGGCAGGCTCTGAAGAGTACATGATTTTAAACAGCAGTATCGTTTCTCCCACGGTACTTTCCAGGCATAAAGCGCGGTTGCAAAAAGTATTTTCTTACGTTGAAAAAGAATATGCGAATGACGTGCAGGTACAAAGCGCAGCCAGGCTGGTCGGTCTTTCGGTTCCGTCTTTCTGTAATTTCTTTAAGAAAACCACCCAGATCACTTTTTCTGATTTTGTGAATCAATACCGCATACAGAAATCTTGCATGTTACTGCACCAGGACAAAAGTATATCCGAGGTTTGCTTTGAATGCGGCTTTAACAATGTTACCTATTTTAACCGCCTTTTTAAACAGATCATGAATGAAACCCCTTCAGCTTTTAAAAAGAAAATAGGCAGCCTGGGCGAAGTGGCATAGCTCATTTTTGCTATTCCGGAAATTTATTTCTTTTCTTCGCCGGTCTCCGTGCGGGTTCTATGATAATTAGCGTATTTTAGAGCCGGCGTAATCAGCCCGATATGAATTCACTGGCGCAGGAAACTCTTAAAGAATATTTTGGTTTCGATCATTTTCGCCCTATGCAGGAGGAAATAGTTGAAGCAGCACTGCAGGGTAACGATGTGCTGGCATTGATGCCCACCGGTGGAGGTAAGTCACTTTGTTACCAGGTACCCGCACTTGCCAAAGAAGGCCTATGCCTTGTTATCTCTCCTCTTATTGCTTTAATGAATGACCAGGTTCAGAACCTGAGAAAAAGAAATATTACAGCTTTCAGCATACATACAGGTATGCAACGTAAAGATGTGATCAGTGTATTGGAAACAGCTGCACACAGTAACTGCAAATTTTTGTATGTATCGCCCGAGCGGCTGGAGACGGCTTTATTTAAAGAGTACCTGCCGGGGTTGGGTGTTAATTTTATTGCAGTTGACGAAGCGCATTGTATATCGCAATGGGGCTATGATTTCCGGCCGCCTTATTTACGTATTGTAAAACTACGCGACGAATTGCCCGGGGTGCCGGTTATTGCGCTTACCGCTTCAGCCACGCCGCTGGTGCAACAGGATATCTGTGAAAAATTATCTGTTGATGCAGAAAATAAGTTCAGGGTCTTTCGTCAGTCTTTTGAAAGACCTAACCTTTCTTATAGTGTTTTTAATACAGATACCCGTATTAATAAGATCATCTCGGTATTACAATCAGTTCAGGGTTCAGCTATTGTATATTGTAAAACCAGGAAACGATCAAAGGAAATTAGCGAACTACTCAATGCTCAAAACATCAACGCTGATTTTTATAATGCCGGCCTGCCCTCTGATGAGAGAGCGAAAAAACAGGAGCTTTGGATTAAAAACCAGATACGTGTAATGGTTTGCACCAATGCATTTGGAATGGGTATTGACAAGCCGGATGTGCGTGTGGTAATACATGCCGATGTGCCGGATTGCCTGGAGAATTACTACCAGGAAGCGGGACGTGCAGGGCGTGACGGGGAAAAATCCTATGCGGTACTATTATATGATGAGATGGAACTGGATGCATTGAAAGCCTTGCCGGATATGCGCTACCCGGGTATCGACACTATCAGGAGCGTATACAGGAATGTAGTGCATTACCTGCAATTGCCTGAAGGAGAAGCACCGGGGCATAGCTACGATTTCAACCTGAAAGATTTTATCAAAAAATTTTCACAGGACATACAAACGACTCTTTTTGGTTTGAAAGCGCTGGAACAGAATGGGTGGCTTACATTCAACGAGCAGGTATTTAATCCTGCCACTATACGTTTTAATATTTATAAAAACGATTTATACGAATACGAAAAAAATTTCGCCGAATATGAGCCTCTTATCAAAATCCTTTTGCGTACTTACGAGGGTATATATGATTACCCGGTGGCTGTTTCGGAAGGGTATATTGCCCATCTGTTAAAGTATGATATTGCCGTTGTAAAAGACCAGCTACGTAAGCTACACCTGGACAGGGTGATTATTTACGAGCCGCAAAAAGAAGACCCGCAGGTAATGCTTACAAGAACCCGTATCAAAACGGCATTGCTTCAGATAGATACAGAAGAGCACAACAAGCGGAAGGGCATTTTTTTTGAACGGATTGATAAGATCATCGACTATATTAAAGACACTGATACCTGTCGCAGCAAAATCATAGGCAATTACTTTGGCGATGTTAAAATGAATGATTGCGGTATTTGTGACAACTGCCTGAAAAGGAAAAAATCGGCTTTATCGCAGGACACTTTTAATAAAATTGCAGATCATTTGCAACAACTGCTGCAAACCCCGTTGACGACTGAAGAAGTTTTCAGGCAATTAAGCATGTATCATAAAGATCATATCTGGACCGTTATTAATTTTTGGGTAGACGAAGGAAAAATAACCATAGAAAAAAACGGCTCGATCCTTTTTAATCCCTGATCTCACCTTTTATAAAAATCATCTCCGTATCCTGCTGAGTGTTTCCTGGGACATGCCCAAATAGCTGGCTACTGCTCCCAGGGGGGCACGCAAAAGAATATCCGGCTCCTCTTCCATCATCTGGTAATATCGCTCTTTAGCTGTCATATATTGCAATGCATAGATACGGCGTTCGAGGTTGATCATTAAAGTACCCATTACCGAGATCATAAGCTTGGAAACGGATATAGACGTTTCCGCAAATTTTTGAAGACTGTTGAAGCTAAGTGTATTGACCACTGATGTCTCTAATGCTTCTATACTGTTGTGAGACGGCTTTTCCAGGAAGAGGGTTTCCTTGCTTGCTACCAATCCATTTTCTTTGATGAAACCAAGCGTCATATCCTTTCCGTCTTCAATGTAAAAGGTGCGGAGCAAACCGCTTTCTACGAAATAGATATTGCGGTCCAGGCTCTGTTCGCCTCTTAGCATTTCGCCTTTATTAAGAGCTATTACATGAACATGCTGCAAAAGAAAATCCTTTATATCATCATCTATTTTGATAATGCCGGATAAAAAATTCAAGGCGTACATTTTCTCTTTTTTCAAAAGTATCGAATATACCGGCATTTAAAAAGCTCCTGCTAGACAACAGGAGCT
>JBCNOR010000107.1:0-11159 GCA_039593785.1 Niabella sp.
TTCTGCCTCGACAGTGCGAGCGCGCTTCGGTGTGCCGGCCATGCCGCCGAAGGCGATGCGGATATCTTCGACATTGCCGGCTGAATCCAATGGCCTCGCTCATAGGCTGCAGCCATGCCCTTGCCTGGTTGTTAAATGAAAATGAAGTATGCTCTTTAAGAATGGTTTTAGTGCTTGTTATCCAAGGAAAGAAATACCGGAAGGCAACTCCATCATCCGATACCCGGAAAATGATATCCATCTTTTTGTTGTCCCTATTGGAAAAGGTTACTACCTGTTCATTGGCTTTATAAAGAATATTACTTCTTTTAGCATTTTGGGTCTGGTACCGGTCTGTTATTAGTTTAGGATAACCGCCGCTAACTAATTTCATGTGCGCTGCAAAATCCTGGTCTTTCATTACCACACCCAAAGCCGAAGGTTCGATAACGGCTGTCCCGTCTTTTTTAACGAGGTACTGAATATCTCCTGAAGCTGATAACAATACCTGCAGTACAACAGATTTATCGGGGCTTGTTACCTGGGCCACCTGATTTGTATTTAAGTTTGACTGAGCCGGCTGTCCCTTTTCATTCCTGGCCGATAGCGATTGACAAAACAGTACACACGCAATTACAATGATCTTAATTTTCATATTCAATTTAGAGCTTGTTTACTTTTTATTACCATTAAGAATAGTTAAGTGCTTATTCTTTAATGGTTGCTTTAATCCTATAATATTTACTTCCTGGTTATTTCTTTCCAATGATCCGTTCTGAAAGGTGGTGCAGGTAACCCTTCGGCATTGATGAGGTTGCATTCAGGATTATCGGCCCAGGCATACCGAACCGCCTCCGAATTACTTACCTTATCTGAATAAACAACAATGCTGTTTCCTTCACGGATGGCCTTTGCCCAATAAAACTTTTGATCATTCCCGGCAATAGCAAAACCTGTTATTTCTTTTCCGTCTTTCGTTGAAAGGCCGGAACCGGTATTGGTAAAGCTGATCCGTATGCGATTGCCCTCTTTCCTGAAGTCTTTGTACATCGGGCCTGATGCAATATCATTTTTCTTATACGCAATTTTATTAGCCAGTAATGCCAGGCGAAGGCCCACGTCCTGCTTATTTTTTGGATGAATATCATTGCCTTCACCGATATCTATGGCACATGCCATACCCGTGTTGGGCAAAGACAAAGTCAATGTTTGGGCTTCCCGTAATTCGGCCCAATCACTTTCAGATGGAAGCGGTTTGGTTTCCATGAAATTGGCAAGCTGTACAAATAAAAATGGAAGATCTCCCTGTTGCCATCTTTGCCGCCAGTCGTTAATCAACATAGGGAACATGGTACGATAATTATACGCCTCCCAGGCATTAGACTCGCCCTGGTACCAGATGAATCCTTTAATACCGTAAGGGATCAGTGGATGTATCATTGCATTGAAAAGCACTGCCGGGCGGTACTGGTAGTTGAGTATTTTGGGAAATGGCGTTTCCAGGTCTTTTTTATACATCCATTTTCCTGCTAAAGAAATTTTAGAAGCTCCATCGGTAATATAGAGATCATCTGCGGGCGGGTTCAAACCACCACCGCCCCATAACATGGCCAGTCTTACTGCTACCGTATTTTCGCCAGGCCGCACCAGGCGGGCCGGGATTGTAAATGAATGGGTGGCATTGGCATTCCAGATATTCCTGCAGATTGCTTCTCCATTGAAGTAAAGCGAATAATTCTGTTCAGGATGTCCAAGATTGATCATTAAATCTTTCCGGTGCAAAGATTCGGGTAATATAATTTTCTTTCTCAGCCAAACCATTCCATCGTAAGACCCGATTCCAAAATCTTTTAATACCCTGGGCATTTCCACTGCAGTCCAATCAGCGTCATTATAATCCTGCGCAGGAACTATTTTATCTGCATTATTCTGAGGATTATACACAAGATCCCAAATGCGTGCCCAGTTCAAACTATCGGCTGCATAATCAAACTGATCGGCGCGAAGCGTATCGTTGCCGAGCGTTCTTTCTTTGGTGACAGGTGAAGTAAGTAACCTATCGCGGCTCGTCCAGGCTTCTACCGGGGTACCGCCCCAGGTGCTCTGGATAATTCCAACAGGAACGTTTTGATCATGTTGAACTTTTCGTGCAAAAAAATAAGCCACGGCGGACCAGTTTTTCACATTATTCGTATCACAGATTTTCCACTTACCTCCACGAATATCAGTTTGCGGCTTTAGTTGCCTGTCGTGTTCAACCACAAGAAAACGAATGTTCGGGAAATAGGCGCTGGCCATTTCTTTGCCTGCATCTTTAGCCTGCTGCACCTCCCATTCCATGTTCGACTGCCCCGAGGCCACCCATACATCGCCAATTAAAATATTATGCAATGTTAGTTTGCTCCCCGGTTGCCCGTTCTCTTCTATGCTTAAACTATAAGGACCGCCGGCTCCAAATTTTGGAAAATGCAATCTCCATTGTCCCTGTTCATTGGCTTTTGCGGTTACTTTAACGTTTCCGAGTTTTGCTATAAGAGTGACATTGGGTGTAGCATTACCCCAAACCGGAATTTGGACACCTCTCTGCAAAACCATATTGTCTCCAAATATTTTTGGCACAGTGATATTTGCAAAGCAATAGGCCTGGCAGGCCAATATCCATAATATTGTAAATAGTATCTTCTTCATACTTGAGTAATAAAAACGCTTCGCTTGTTTATTTTTTTTTAACCTGCCCAAATGATCGTTCAGGCGGACATTAAGGCATTGAGAATAGTTAAGTCAACATATTTTGCTTAATGAATCTTAATTCCTTAATGGTTATTTTAATTCTATAATGTTGCTATAAGTTATTTTTTTAATAAACCCGAAACAGGTACTCAACCTATTTTAAAACAGTTCTTATTTTAAACACCAATGCAATATCATTTGGAATAAAGCCGGGCTTCTCTATCACCAAGGCATCAGCAAGCTGTTTCCATTTTATTTTTTCTTTACTGCCCAGCAACGTAATATGCTTTACCGATCCGTTCTGCTTATCCTTACCCAGTTGCTTAATGGTTATAGCTGTTATCGGAACATCCATCACCGTTGCATATATTGCTTTATCCTTTTGATTAAACCGGATATCCTTATCACTGTATTTCACCTTTCCTTCGTTAAACCCCTGCGCATTAACGGGATTGCTAAACTCTGCTACTGGTCCTTCTCCATAAACCTTCCACGGACGTGTATCAAAAATGCTTTCTTTGTTAACATCCATCCAGCGGGCGATATCTTCCAGTATGGCAATTTCTTTTTCGTCGATGGTACCATCACCCCGAACCGGTATATTCAATAAAAGGTTGCCGTTTTTGCTGACAATATCCACCAGCATCTGGATAACTGTTTTAGCCGATTTATACCAGCCATTTTCAAAAATGGATCTCTTATAATGCCAGTCTCCGATGCAGGTGCATGTTTGCCAGGGTTTATCCTGTATTTTATCGGGAGCGCCTCTTTCCACATCCCATACCATACATTGCTTTTGCTGATCGGTAAGCACTTTGCCAAATAATACCGCTTCGAGTTTGCCCTTGTGCTTAGACATATTGGTGTTATAATGATGCGCTGCTATTTTAAGCCCTGCATCGCTTACGGGGTATAGCGGGAGGCCGGTATCATCGAAGTACAACAGGTCGGGCTTGTATAGATTGATCAGCTCCATCGTACGGTTATAAAATTTCTGGCAATATTCCTGTGATGGTATGGATGCCCCGTTATTCCAATCCCACTGCGACCATAATGATTTGACATCTTCACTGCCCCTGCTTAGCTCATGATTTTGGGCATATAGCTCCCGGGGGTCGAGTCCTTCCCACCAGGTTCCTTTACCATCGGCTTTCGTCAATTTACCATCATACGGAATACCGGCCAATGGCCCGTTCTTATCTGATCGCTGTGCCGTTTCAAACCAGGTCCAGGCGTGCGAAGCATGTACACTCAGCCCCAAAGGCAGGGAAAATTTACGCGCAGCAGCAGCCCATCCGTCAAGGATGTTCTTTTTAGGACCTACGCGCAGCGAATTCCATTCCTGGTATTTGCTGTTCCACAGGTCAAGGTTATCGTGGTGATTGGCCATGGCAAAAAAATACTGGGCGCCGGCTCGTTTATACAGGGCCACCAGCTTTTCAGGATCCCAGTTTTCAGCCTTCCAGTCCTGGATCACTTCTTTAAAGCCTGCTTTAGACGGATGGCCGTAATGAGCCGTGTGCCATGTATATTGTTCGCTACCCTCATCATACATGCCCCTGGCATACCAATCTCCCTGTTCGGGCTGGCATTGCGGTCCCCAATGCGCCCATATACCAAATTTGGCATTGCGAAACCATTCGGGCGCCTGGTACTGGCTAAGCGATTCCCAGGTGGGTTCAAATTTACCCGCGGCAACCGGCTCAGCATTGGTGGCAACCTGTATGATCTTTTTTTCCTGTGCTACCAAAAGCAGGTTTAAGGCCATTAAGAAAAAACAACTGCTGACTAGTTTCTTCATACTTGAATTATTTAATTATAGGATTGATGTTAATATTTCTGCCATTAGGGAATCTCTTAACCGCGAAGAAAGGAGTACGCAAAGGATGCGCAGAGAATGTGTCCGGCTCTGATGAAATAAAACCTGAAGTATATAATTCAAACTCCTCCGCGTTAACTCTGTTTCTCTTTTTCTCCCCGGTGAATCTCTTAACTGCAAGGGCGAAGACGCAAAGAAGTTGCCGCTTGGGTAAATTTGTTGTACAGAATGCCCCCTGAACGGGCAGGCACGAATAAAATATTGTTTTTTTAATATCCCAGATTCCATATCACCAACCGCCTTCGGCGCATATTTGTGCATTCGTCCAAAGGACTCCTGCGGAGTGGCATACTTTTTACCGCACTTCTATTGTAGTTGTCTGCAAAATATTCTTTGATGAATTCCCTAGCCGCAACACAAATTTTCCGGGTTCCACGTTCCAGTTTTTTATTTTCTCATCGTAAAAAGCCAGGTCGGCTACTTTTATATTCATGGCCACTACCTGGGTTTCGCCCGGCTGAAGGAATACTTTCTTAAATGCCTTCAGTTCTTTTTCGGGCCGCATTACCGAACAGTCAGGGTCACTAACATATAATTGCAGCACTTCAGCGCCGTAGCGCTTCCCCGTATTTTTTACGGTGCATTTTACTAAGATGGTTTCCGATTTACTATATGTTTTTTTGTTTACCGAAAGCCCGTTTATATTGAAGTGGGTATAGGAAAGCCCGTAACCAAAAGGATACAAGGGTTCTATTTTCTTAGTATCGAACCAACGATACCCCACCAAAACGCCTTCTTTATAAGTAACGGTTGTATCGCCAGGGAAACTGTGTGTGGCATGAGCCGGCGACTCGTTGATATCTTTCGGCATGGTCCAGGGTAATTTCCCCGAGGGGTTTATCTTACCCAATAATACATCTGCCAGGGCATTGCCTCCCTCAGAACCATTGAACCAGCTCCATACCAATGCTTTTGCCTTATGTTTAATCTCCCCGATATCGTAAGGCGCACCTCCTATCAACACTACAATGGTGTTGGGATTTACTGCCAGTACTTTATTAATAAGTTCTTCTTGTCCGAAAGGCAGCTTCAGGCTGCTCCTGTCGGAAGCTTCTGTTTCATAATCGCGGTTAGCCCCACCGAATACAATGGCTATGTCTGCTTTTTTTGCTGCTTCAATAGCTTGCTCTAACTGTGCCGGGTCTAACTGGTCGATAGGTACGGGGCGGTTGATAGTAATATCTCCCATATTGCCTTTATTCTTTACCTCGTAGCGTTCTAAATAACCCTCAACATAATCGATCGCTATATTTCCGGGCAACCTGTTTTTTAATCCTTCCAGCGGCGTTATTTCTCTTTTGGTTTTTACACCGGCGCCAAAGCCCCCGAGTGCATTTTTTTTGACAGCGTTATTTCCTATAATGGCTATCCTTTTTACGCCGTCTGTTCGTAATGGTAAAGTATTATTGTCGTTCTTTAACAATACGATAGATTCTGCCGCAATATTGTAGGCATCTTTATAATGGGCTTCTGTGGCAATGCTTCCTTTAACCCGGCTGGCAGTATTGCCCATTGCTTTTACCTGGAACAAGGCCCGTAAGATCCGTTTTACGTGTATATCAATTTCCGGTTCGGTAATTTCCCCGGCCCTGACTGCAGCAACCAGCGGATCGGCCAGGAAGTACTGGTTGAAAGGCTTAGGCGTTCCCATTTCAATATCCAGCCCGTTTTTCAGTGATTTTACAGTGCTGTGTACCGCCGCCCAATCAGATACTACCACGCCTTTAAAGCCCCACTCGTTCCGCAATATTTGATTGAGCATATAATCACTTTCGCATAAATATTCCCCCCTGAACTTATTGTAAGCGCCCATGATGCTGTATGCGTTGGCCTCTTTTACTGCGGCTTCAAAAGCAGGCAAATAAATCTCCCGCAGGGTTCGCTCATCCATTTGTACATCAACAAAATCGCGGTTCGTTTCCTGGTTGTTGGCTGCAAAATGTTTTACGCAGGCCATTACATCATTTTTTTGCAGGCCCGCTATCAAAGGCACTGCCATTGATTTATTTAAAAAAGGATCTTCCGTCAGGTACTCATAGGTTCTGCCACCCAGGGGTGTACGCACAATATTGATGGCGGGTGAAAGCAACATATCTTTACCCCGGGCCCTTAGCTCCTGCCCTACGCTGTTACCAAAAGTATAAGCCAAACCGGTGTTCCAGGTAGCGGCCAATGCACCGGCTGCCGGGTAATAAGTGGCAAAATCATTGGTCCAGCCGGCGGCAGCCCAGCTGTCCCTCGAAATTTCTTCCCTCACCCCTAACGGTCCATCGGCCATTTTAAGTTCTGGGATACCCAGCCGGGGCACACCACCGGTTGCAAACATGCTGTTGCCATGCAACATGCTCACTTTTTCTTCGAGTGTTAATTTGGCCACTAACCGGTTTATTTCAGCATCATATTTTGAACTGATACCTGGTACCAGACCTGGTGATTTTTGGGCATCGGTCACGGATGCTGTTGCTAAAAAACATACTACACCAATAGAAAAAGCTACTCCTTTTTTCTTCATAAAATTTTATAATTTAACCAGGTTGATAAAGCACACATCATTTTCTTTTATTTCAACGGATTTAGAAAAAGTATTACCGGTTTTTACATCAATGGTTCCGGTAAAAAAGGGCTTCCCGTTGCTTTGATCTTTTAATTGCGCCACCTGTTGCCTGCTTAGCTGGCCAGGCCTTCCCATATCAATATAACCGGTATGAGCATCATTTTGACGATACCCCACTTTAAACAGCTCCATCCTATACTTTCCGGCCGGTACATGCGAAAGGTTGACGGTAACTTTGCCTTTGGGCTTCGATGGTAAATCTTTAATGTAATAGTTTTGGTTATTGGTAGAATCGGGCAGGGTGTAAGTAAAATCCCATAAAAGCAGCTGCATATCCCCTCTTGCATTTTTAGTGACCCAGCTGCGGCTATCGCTGTTAACCAGCTCGGTTGGTCCCATTTTATTTAAGAACTGATAAGCAAAAAAAGCCGGCTTATGAATACCCTGTATGGTAAGCAAGCCAAAGCCCCCGTGAAAGGGCGTATAACGCGGGCCCGGTTCTTCAAAAATATCGGTAAATACCCAGTACGACATAGATTGCGCGGCACCGTTCACCTGCTTTAATTTTTCTAAAATATAGGCCGCCTCATGATAACTGTCATGTAAAGGATCGGCAGGCGTATAAGAGGAGCTCCATTCGGTGTAATGCAGCTCCAGTTTAGGATACGCTGACTCCCTGATTTCTTTTCCCGACTGCAATACATCGCTGCTCACGCTCATGGGATCTTTACTAAGCACGGTACCACCATTGCCATACTCATCCAGATATCCCTGTGTTACACCATAGGCGTGGGTGCTAATAAAATCGATAGGCACATGATTGCTTTTGCAGAAAGCGATCATCTCGCTTTCCCAGGCAGCGCCTGCCGTACCAGGTCCGCCTACCCTATAGGCTTTATTGACGCTTTTGATAGCCTGTGCCGCATACCGGTACAGCTTAAAATATTCCTCTTGCGTACCCGTCCAAAAACCGGGAGAAAGATTGGGTTCATTCCATACTTCAAAATACCAGGTCTTTACCTCGTCGGCGCCATAACGTTCGGTAAAATGTTGAGTGATATTTTGTATCAGCCCGCCCCACTTATCGTAATCTTTGGGAGGGGTTACATTACCCTTCCACCAGAAAATGGTGGTGTTGCCGCTGGCCAATGCATTAGGCATAAAACCCAGCTCAACAAAGGGTTTCATGCCGATGCTTATTAAATAATCGAACAAGGCATCAACGTACATGTAGTTATATACCGGGCGGCCCTGGCTGTCTTCCGTATACACCGCCATTTCATCGGTAAACAGCCCGTGCATCCGGATATATTTAAAGCCACATTCTTTTTTCACGTAGGCCAGTTGCTGTTGCCAGTCGGCACGTAGGCCCTCATGAGCACGACCGGCGCCTACACATTCTTTAAACATCGTATTCAACGGTCCGGCGGCCTTATTAAAATCTATATTGATGGAACGCTGGGCATTTAAGCCTAACGCAGCAAGGGCTCCACCCAATAAGATCATCCATTTTTTCATCTCTATATTTTTAATCCACCGCTTCGCGGCCACAATTTTGTCTAGATTTAGTGCCACGAATGCACGAATAAGCGCCGCAGGCGTATTAGTGATATTGTATTCGAAATATTAAAACACATTTTTTATTCGTGTATTCGCGGCAAAAAAATATATATACTCCAGCACCATGTATTTTAAAGCGCTGCCTTCAGCGCGTTAATTGTCCGCTGGTCTTTTACTGTATTGGTGCTCCTGTCTAAAGCTGCTCCTATATCCCACCAAAACGGTTTGATACCGCGGGCCAGCGCCTCTTTGGTTGTAAAGGTGATCCAATAGTCCACCGATGCGTTATGCAGGGCCAGATCCTTTGGAACATGCGCGGAATGATCACGCCTGTATGCGCCGTACTCGCCCATGATCACCGGTATTCCCTTATCAATAAATTTTGTTTTCATCCTGTTGTAATCGGCAATATGCGCATCTTCTTCTCCATACGTGACATTGCGATCCGGCTCAATAGTGGAGTGATATCCTTTACCCCAGTAGTAAGCCATTTTACCCCAGCTTACATCTTCATCTAAAAAGCAAAACTGCGAGGGCAAATAGTTGTGCACTTCCACCATTAGGCGGTTAGCCGTGGGATCCACAGGCAATGTGTTCATGATGTTGTAGGTTAATTCGCTGTTGGTATTAGGCCCCTGAACAATAAGGACCCTGTGGCTGTTTTTTCCACCGGTAGATCGAACGGCATTAACAAAGGTTTGGTGATGGGATGCCAGAACTTCCATTGCCTCAGCATCATCGGCAGCCGGCTCGTTGGCGCTGGCAAACATCAAATGCTCATCAAAATCGCGCATAGTAGTGGCTATCTGCTCCCAGAAAGCCTTTTGCTTGGCACCTACAGAATCCTGTTTCTGCCTGGTAATATTCTTTTCCAGCCAGCCGCCATCCCAATGGATATTGAGCATAACATACATATCATTCTTTACACAGTACCCAACAATTTCTTTAACCCGGTTGAGCCAATCGGGATTTATCCGCGCAGTTTTTTCGTCGCTTAGATGGGTTAAGTTCCAGGCACATGGCAGGCGAATAGCTGTAAATCCCTGCTGTTTTACAAACTTTATATACGACTCTGTTATCTGGGGATTACCCCAACCCGTTTCACCATTCGGGGCTTCCAGGGTATTGCCGATGTTCCATCCCAGCTTGAATTTGGCCGCCAGTTGTACAGCGGTGCTCATCCCTGTTGAATCAGGGGCCTGGGGACTGGTATTGTAAGATGGATAAATAAGCGCATACTGGTATATGGTCACCCTTCTTGCCTGCCCGTTATCTGAGCTTATGTAAACCAGCTTTGAACGGGAAGCGCCGGTAGCATTGACATCTGTAACTGTTATTTGTACGGTTGCATTCCCCGCATTCCCCGAGACAGGGCTGATCTTCAGCCATTCCAGCCCGGTGGTATCGATACGCCATGCCTTGTTGGTAGTAAAGCTAATTGTTTTTGTGCCGCCCCTGGCAGCAATGGTATCGGTATGGTTGGTTAGCGTAAATTGAGGCGCTGCTGCTGTTTTCCTGCAGGAAATTATCGACGCCATTGCTACAGTTAATACTGCAGCGTTTAAAATGAATCTATTCATCTGTATATTTTTTGTTCTTTTTATGCTCATTTTACGTTATTGAACTTTTTACTTTTTTAATAAGGACCCGGGGTAGAAACCCCTTGGTCCCGTTACGATTGACTGCTTGCTATTTAATTTTTACGACCCTGATATTATCCAAAGCCGCATAAAAACCCGTGGTGGTAGCTGAGCCACTGAAATTATGCAGGTAAATGTTCAGGCTTGTTTTACCACTGCTGCCTAAGAGATTGGTTAAACTCGTTGCCGGCGCACCTTTTCCTACACCAAGGGTTGGGTTGGCCGCTCGGAAGGCGGTTAAAGGCAGGGTAACCGTTGTCCATCCCCGGGTTGAGAAGGGAGCTGTACGGGAAGCGGCAACCTGCCAGGGCTCGTAGCGGGCTACGTAGTTACCGGCAAATCCATTTGCGAAGCAGAGTGTGCCACCATTCCATGGACGCGCAACGCTTATTTCGAATTGGATCGCCCAGCTATCTACCGGATCAGAAAGATTAGCTACGGGCACCCATTGATTTTCACCTATAGGAAAATTATATTTGCCGTCACCCGCCGTTCCGTCACCACTTTGCATCGTCCCGGTATTATAGGCTGCAAACATGCCGGTATTTGAACCCAGTACGCCTTTAAAATGGGCATTGTAAGGAGGCCATCCTGAATTGGAATCTCCACTGAAGAGGCCAACGCCTCCCCACCAGGCCCAGCCAAAATAATCACCCCACTCCATATTAGCCAATACGCCGGTTGTGGATCCGCTGGCAACAGCTGAACTGCTGAAGGTGAGCCTGCCGATGATGGTGGCCTGGTACCTCCACCGGGTGCCCTTGCCACCACGCATCAATACGGTGCTGGTGTCGCTGGTCATCATCGGCGTGCCGAC
>JBCNOR010000108.1:0-11143 GCA_039593785.1 Niabella sp.
GGGCATCTGCAAGAGGTGTCAGGGACATCAATTTCTTCCTTTTTCGATTAGCTAAAATCTATGCATGAACTATATAATCCCCCAAAAATTTGACCTGATCCGTAAAAATTCCGCGAAAAGAAGGGTTGCTTAAACGGCAGCCCTTTTGCTGTCAATCGGGCTAAAAAGAAAAAAGGTCCTTCCGTAGAAACGGACTGACCTCTAACGATTGCTTGCCATATGAAAAATCTTCGAAAAATCTATTTGATGTCACTCTTCACTTTTCTTTCTCTCTGTAATAACCCCTTTGTGTTATTGTTACACAAAATTAATTGCTAAAACGACAATTATTAAATCAACTTAAGCCTACTTCTATTACTTCCAACTGGTGGTAAAATTGTAAAATTCTTTACTGTATTGTGTTTCACCGGAATTTTTAAATGCTATCCAACCTAAAAAAGTTCGTAAAATGCAGTTTAATAAAATAAGAATGGGAGCTTCCGGCGTTGGTTTAGGATAGATGAACCGGCTAAAAAGAAAAAAGGTCCTTCCGTAGAAACGGACTGACCTCTAACGATTGCTTGCCATATGAAAAATCTTCGAAAAATCTATTTGATATCACTCTTCACTTCTCTTTCTCTCTCTGTAATAACTCTTGCGTTATTGTTACACAAAGATAATTGCTGAAACGACAAATGTAAAGGCAAATAAAGTGCCATTTACTTTCGCTCAACAGGAATATTTTTTGCCAAACCCGCTACAGTAAAGGCTTTGGGGTATTTATTAGTAACATAGCCAAGGGTAAAAAGAGATTTTAAAATATAATCAGCGGTGTTAAAGCTTCTGTATAACGGGCTTAACAGGATGGCCCTAAAAGAAAAAAGGTCCTTCCGTAGAAACGGACTGACCTCTAACGATTGCTTGCCATATGAAAAAAACTTAAAATCTAATTTCTTTGAAGCTTTTCGCTTCTGAATACAAAGATATATTACAAAAGGAATGCCGAATAATAAGTTAATGTTAATATTTTCACCTCAAAACGCTCTAAATTAATATGAAATGCGGTCTGGTACTGGTTTACAGCCTGTTTGTGGTATTACCCCCAACCACCGGCCAATCATCAACATAATTGATTTAAAACAAGTATTTTTCGACGTTTTATTAACATCGTTTAAAAAAAGTTTAAAAAAAAGTTAATCGGTATATAAATTAATTATACCTTAGCGAACCTTTATATCGAGAAAACGAACTGGATGTAAAGACAAATTCTTGCTAAGCGTAGCAGGTGTTTAAAGAAGACCTCTAATTGATTGCCTCTAACGATTGCCGGCCATGTGCTGATTTAAAATGTTGATCCGGGTTTTTTACCCGGATTTTTTCATGTCTTTTACTGGCGAGCTTTTAATTAAAAAAGGTCCTTCCGTAGAAACGGACTGACCTCTAACGATTGCTTGCCATATGAAAAATCTTCGAATAATCTTTTTGAAGTCCTTCTGCACTAAGTCTTTCCGCACGATTCAATAACTGTTTGTGTTATTGTTACACAAAGTTAAGCAATGCCAGAGCCGTTTTAAAACCAAGTTGCAACATCTTTTTTCTTTTTCAAGCACATATATTTTTCTATAACCCGCTGCCATACCGGCTTTCAGAGCAGGGGGCCTATTATATCCAAACCATAAATTGAGACAAAAAAGAGTGTGATTTTCCTGTTTTTATCATTATAAAAGATAGCAGTTAAAAATATTCTGTATAAATATGCGTTTTAAAAATAGCAGCTTGCGGGCTTTAAAATGTGATGGAGGTACTTAACATTTTCTTGTAATTTGAAATTCTTCTAATATCAGTAGATTTGTAATTATGGCGAAGAATACTTCACAATCTCAGGGTTCATTTTCCTTTTTTGATGATTTAGATAAGGCCAGTGCGACGCCTGAGCCTAAAAAGCATGTGCTGAGGCCCCCGGCGCAAATAGAAGCCATTGAGGAAGAGATCGTACCGCCTCCGGCTGAAGAAGAGCCGGTTGTTTCATCAAAACCGGAGGTGGAGAATATGGTACCGGTTGTTGACAATGAGCCTATTACAGAAATTAAAAACCATTCTGAAGAAGAACCCGGGTCTGCTACCGGTTTCAATGAATCTAGTGAATCTATCGAAGAAGAAGAGGAAATGGTAGAGGAAGGCCCTGCCACCGGGCACAACGGCGAGATTGCGCAGGAGAGAAGAAGCTCCCGCGGACGAAAGTCTGTAAAGGAACATAGCCTGGCGGCTGAAATGATTGAAATGCCGGGAGATGATGTGCTATACGCTAAACAATACTACAGCATGGGAGAGGTTACTTCCATGTTTAAAGAAAATCATTCGCTGATCCGCTATTGGGAAAGTGAATTTGACATTTTGAGACCCAAGAAAAATGGTAAAGGAGATCGCTTTTTCAGGCCGGTAGATGTAAAAAACCTGTACCTGATCTATGACCTGCTACGGAGACGTAAATTTACCATTGAGGGAGCCCGGGACTATCTTAAGAACAATAAAAAAGCAGACGAAAAGTTTGCGGCCGTACAATCTCTCGAAAAGATAAAGGCATTTTTCCTGGAGTTGAAGGCATCGCTCTGATTTACCGATAGCAACTGATAGGTTTGTCGAACCGTTCTAAACCATTCTCCTGTAATGCTGTTACATAAAGTTGCGTAGTGTGTTATACTAACCCGGGAGCTTTGATAAAATAATCTGATGAAGCAATTAATAATAGTATTCTCTTTTCTTATGGTATTGAACCAGCAGTCTGAAGCACAAACTTATGAAGCAGTAAAGGACCGTACGGGGAAAAAACTGCTTAAGGGATTTGTGACCGATAGCCTGCTAAAGGCCGATCCTGCGGAGTTTAAATGGTTTGCCGAAAACGAAAGCGTATATACTCCTGCGGAAAAAGTGGTCAATAGTTTCATGGAACAAAAAGACAGTGTGACTTTTATGGTTTTCTTTGGAACCTGGTGCCCCGACTCCCATTATGTTGTTCCCAGGTTTTATAAAATTCTGGAACAGGCCGGTATCGATAAAAAAAGAGTAACACTTTTTGCACTCGACAGAACCAAGAAAGACGAAGCACATTTTGCTACCAATTTTAATATACAGCATGTACCCACTATCATCATTTTGAAAGAAGGTAAAGAGATCGGTCGCGTAGTAGAATACGGTGTTACAGGCAAGTTTGATGAAGAACTTGCAAAAGTTTTGAGTGGAAAATAAGCTAGTCAGCAGGCTTTGTAATTGTAATACTGGTTGATTTGCCTGCCGCATCTACACCACTATCTTCCATTAATTGCAGCACGGCCAGGTTCACCTCCTGTTTTACCTGGTTATATTTGGCAACATTTTTAGGCTCAGTATAATAATCACCTACAATTACCAGGGCATTGCTTGTTATATCCGTCAGGAACAGATTGAAATTCTGAATTTCCGGCCTGGAGAGAATTTTCCTGATACCATTCAGCAGCTCGTCCACTTTTGCAGGCGCAGTGTCCACTCCTATTTCCAATCTTATGTCGGCACGGCGCTGGGTCCGGTTACTCAGGTTATCCAGTACGCTATCTACCATTTGTTTATTAGGAACGGTGATATAAGTTTTGGCATCGGTACGGATGCGCGTGCTTCTCAACCCTATTTTTTCAACAACACCACTGAAGTTGTTGACCTTTACCGCATCTCCCATTTGAAAAGGCTTGTCAAAGAAAATAATAAATGAAGCAATTAAATTCTCCAGGCTTTCCTTGAGCGCTAAAGCTATGGCCGCGCCTACAATGCTTAAGCCTGTTACCAGCCCTTTTATATCATAATTGAAGGTATATTTTAAAATAAGCAGTCCGCCAATAAGGCCAATAACTACCTTGATAAAATCTTTGAAGAAGAATACCAGCTGGTGATTGCCCTGATCTCCGTTTTGCATATAGCGGTTTCTGATGAGCAATACCACAAAATCCATTGACTTGATCAAAAAACGGAAAAAAGTGACGATTAGCAGGGTAGTACCGATCATACGCAACAGCTCCTTAATCCCGATCTTATAAACCGTAAAGTCCAGAACCGAAGGAAAAGTAAGCCGGTCAAGCGCCACCAGGGTGATCAGCACCGCGATAAATAAACCTAAGGGTTTGGCAATAAGACTTTTAAACAGAGAAGGGTCAATGCTTTTATAACGGCTTTTAATAAGGTAAGCAAAAAAAGCGGCAATATAATGTGCAATAAACCGTTTGAATAAGAACCCCAGAAAAATAATAACAGCAACTACCAGATAGCTCTGCAGCGTATTGTCCAGGTATACCTGTTGTAAAAAATCCTTCATGCTATCAATATAAAAAGTTAATTCAAAAGTAAAAAGGTATTTGATCAGGCCAACTTAAATATCTGCTTACAGGCATACCTTTGCGCTCAAATTAAAGACATTAATGGCAGAATGGGAAGGGAAATCCAAAGGAAATAAAACCGGTTACGGCATTTTTATAGCGGTTTTAAAAAAAATGGGCGTACTTCCTGCTTATATTTTGTTGCTGTTTGTAGCGGCCTATTACTTCCTGTTTAGCTGGAAATCTTCCCGGGCTATCTGGTATTATCTTCGAAACCGGCTTGGTTTTACTATTCTTAAATCACTGGTTAGTCTTTATAAAAATTATTACTGGTTTGGGCAGGCACTGATTGACCGTATTGTAATGATGGCCGGTATTCCCAACCGTTTTACCTTTAATTTCGATGGAGAGCAGTACCTCCATGAAATGGTTGCAGCAGGCAAGGGCGGATTACTTTTAAGTGCTCATATCGGTAACTGGGAAATTGCCGGTCATTTATTGAAACGATTGAACACCCGTATCAATATTGTGATGTTTGACGGAGAGCATCAGCAGCTGAAACAATACCTGGAAAATACCACGGGTCAGCGCAACGCCAATATTATCGTTATTAAAGATAATATCTCTCATATTTATGAAATAATGGAGGCGCTTAATAACAACGAGCTGGTTTGTATGCATTCTGACCGTTTTTTACCAGGAAACAAAACACTGCTTGCTGATTTCCTGGGAAAGCGGGCTCATTTTCCACAAGGTCCTTTTACCCTGGCAACCAAATTAAACGTACCGGTCACCTTTGTTTTTGCAATGAAGGAGTCTTTTTACCATTATCATTTTTTTGCAACCCCGGGTGTTGTTTACCGGGATCAACCTGACATTTCCTCCCAAAAGGTACTGGAAGCTTTTGCAGGTGCGATGACGGAGAAGGTAAAACGCTATCCTACACAATGGTATAACTACTACGATTTCTGGAAATAGGTATACCCGTGCATAGTGCGTAAGTTTCCTTACTTTTAACGCCGTTAAACAAGCGCTGTGAGTATTTCAAAAAGCATATTACCCTATATCCCGCAAAGAACGCCCTTTGTAATGATTGATACCCTGGAGTCTTGCGACGAAAGTGGTGCGTCTACTACTTTTGAAGTAAAGGCTGACAATTTATTTATTGAAAAGGAACTGTTAAGGGAGCCTGCATTGATTGAAAATATTGCGCAAACTGCTGCGGCACGCATGGGTTATATCTGCCAACAGGAGCACAAACCGGTACCGGTAGGTTTTATCGGCGCTGTACAAAACCTTAAAATAAGCCATCTCCCTAAAATTGGGGATGTACTTACCACTGCGGTTACGATAAAGAACCAGATATTTAATGCCACAATCATAGAGGGGGCGATCTCTGTTAATGGTATATATATTGTCTCCTGTGAAATGAAAATATTTATCTCCTAAATACCTAAAAAACAAAAAATGAAATCGCAATTATTGTTGTTATTGATGGCTTTAACGTTCGGCATTACCGTGAAAGCTCAAACCTTATCGGAGGTATTAAACAACACCGAAACACCTATTTTCTATTATGGAATTGATTTTACTAAAGCCCGGTTGATGGGAGATCCCAATGCCAACCCCAGGGATATTGTCGAGCGCCAGTTTGCAGGGATTAATGCGTTGATCATTAACGAGTATAAAAAGTACGACGTAGCAAAAGCATTCAGGAGAACCGAATTGCCTAATGATTTGAGTTATACCGATAAAAGAAATGAAAAAGCCGACCCTGATCAATTGTTATCAACCAATTCTGACGATTTTAACAGGCTCAGCGAAAAAGATATACAAACCTTGATCAGTGGCTTTAACGGAGGCTCTAAAACAGGAACAGGTCTTGTATTTGTAGTGGAAGGAATGAGTAAAACAAAAAAAGCATTATCGCTTTGGGTAACGCTTTTTGATATAAAAACACGCAAGGTATTAATGACCAAACGCATGGAAGGCGCTTTGGGATCAGGTTTCAGCTTTAGGAACTATTGGGCTACCGGATTCAAGAAAATAATTGATCAGATCGAAAAATCTGAGTACAAGAAATGGAAGTCTAATTAATGAAAACACTGAGTCACACCGTTGAGGTTTTAATCCGGTTTAACGAGGCGGATCCTTTGGGGATCGTTTGGCATGGACATTATGTACGCTATTTTGAAGACGGGCGTGAAGCGTTTGGCGAGCAATATGGAATTGGGTACATGCATTTTTTCAAAGAGAACGTCGTAGTCCCGATCGTTCATGCGGAGTGCAATTACAAAAAATCACTCAAATTCGGAGATTCGGTCATTGTGGAGTCAACTTATCATCCCTGTGAAGCTGCAAAAATAATTTTCACCTACAAATTGTATAAAAAATCAGATGGTAGCCTGGTGGCAACGGGAACCACAACACAGGTGTTTTTAGACAAGGATACGCAAACCCTATTATTAAATAACCCGCCATTTTTCCTGGAGTGGAAAAAACAACAATTGTTGTAGTGCAGAAATAAGGAATTATGAAGAGGGTTTTCCTGATTGCCGATAATATTGTTTCACCATTTGGACTGTCTTCAGCTGATAATTTTTCAGAGATAACAAAAGGAAATACGAATGTGAAGCTGCATGAAGCAGGAGCCAGAAGTCCCAAAGCGTTTTATAGCGCTTTGTTTGCAGATGAATTTTGGCAGCAAAATATGATCCCGTCCTTTACAAGGTTCGAGTCCCTGCTGGCGTTATCCATAAAAGATGCCTTAAACCATGCAGGTATTCATCCGGCAGATGGTAAAACCGGTCTGATCCTTTCTTCTACAAAAGGAAATATCAGCCTGCTTGAAGAAAACGAAATCAGTGATGCCTTAAAAAACGAGATCAGTCTCGGCTCATCGGCACAAAAAATTGCCCGGTATTTTGGTTTTTGCGCTAAGCCCGTAATTGTGTCTCATGCCTGTATTTCAGGGTTGGTTGCGCTGATCACTGCCAAGCGGATGTTGCAGGCTGGGTTGTATGAGCATATTGTGGTTGCGGGTGCAGATATCATTACCCGGTTTGTACTATCGGGTTTTCAATCGTTCCAGGCGGTGAGCGATGAACCTTGCCGCCCGTTTGATGCAGCCCGGAAGGGTATCAACCTGGGCGAAGCCGCGGCTACAATGATCCTTTCAGCGCATCAACCTTCTTCACCTTTTATTGAACTAAAAGGCGGCGGTATCAGTAACGATGCCAATCATATATCTGGTCCGTCAAGAACCGGCCAGGAACTGTTTATGGCTATTCAACAGGCAATGAGGGAAGCAAAAGTGGAGTCAAAACAGGTAGACTTTGTATCACTGCATGGTACTGCCACACTCTACAATGACGATATGGAGAGTAAGGCGATCAACCTCGCAGAACTTCAGTCGGTGCCTGTAAACAGCCTTAAAGGCTATTATGGGCATACTTTAGGCGCCGCGGGCCTGGTAGAAAGCGTGGTTAGTGTACATGCATTAAGAGAAAACCTGCTGATTCCTACCAAAGGTTTTGAAACGCCGGGCACCGCAGAAAATATCAATGTTTGCAGTACCTTGCAACAGGCCTCCTTAAAAACCTGCCTTAAAACAGCGTCAGGTTTTGGGGGGTGTAATGCGGCGGTTGTGTGGGAAAAGGGATAGAAATACCTTGAAAACCGGAACAGGATTGGATTTAAAAAAGAAACGAAATAACAAACCAATAAATGACGAATTTTTACGCCAAAGACAAGAAGTCTGCTATAGATGCCAAACACCATGCACAGGTAATTGCGCATGGGCCGATAGTGTTTCAGGTAGCCAGGTTATTAAGAGATAAAGGTATTTTAAAAGTGATAGAAGACCGTAAGACAGGTATTAATTTGGCCGGAATCGTAGAACAAACAAAACTGCCCGAATACGGCACCCGGGTGTTATTAGAAGCTGGGCTTGGAATGGAAATGGTGACCGTAGATGAAGATGGAAAGTATTACCTGGCAAAAACCGGGTATTTTATCCTGCATGATCCGCTTACCAACGTAAATATGAACTTCGTGCAGGACATTTGTTATAAAGGCCTGTTTCACCTGGAAGAAGCAATTGATACGGGTAAACCGGCCGGATTAAAAGAGCTTGGTAGCTGGAATACTGTTTACGAGGGCCTTTCTCAATTACAGCCCCAACAACAAAAAAGCTGGTTCGAGTATGATCATTTCTTCTCCGATATTGCTTTTCCTCTGGTGCTGAAACATATTTACAAGCCGGAAAATCATATTCAAAAATTACTTGAAATTGGCGGAAATACAGGAAAATGGGCGTTAGCCTCTACAAAATTTGACCAGGATGTACGCATTACTATTGTTGACCTGCCTGGGCAGGCAGCAATGGCCAGGAAAAATATTGAAAACCTGGGGCTGACCGACCGCGTAGATTTTTACCCGGCAAATGTGCTGGATGAGTCGGTGCAATTTCCGCCCGGCTATGATGCAGTTTGGATGAGCCAGTTCCTGGATTGTTTTTCTGAAGATGAAATTGTTTCGATCATGAAGCGTTGCGGGCAGGCATTAAACGAGGAGGGCGCTATTTATATTTTGGAAGCGTTCTGGGATAATCAGCGTTTTGAAACGGCTGCTTTTTGTATCCAGCAGTTATCGATTTATTTCACTGCAATAGCCAATGGCAACAGCCAGATGTATGATAGCCGTGTTTTCAAAAAAGCAATCGACAGGGCAGGTTTCGACATTGTAGAAGAAATAAGCGGTATCGGGTTAAGCCATACATTGCTGAAATGTAAAAAACGTAAATAACGAATTGATGGCAGGATGGAGGTGCTGATAAATAATTTTAAAAGCCGCAAAATCTATCTGCTTCGAATACCAAAAATATCGAACTTTAAATTTTAATATCAAACGCATTTTATGCAACCCGAAAAAGTAGATGTCCTTGTTATTGGCGCTGGTCCTGCAGGTACCGTAGCCGCTTCCATTGTAAACCAGGCCGGTTATAAAGTAAAGATCGTGGAGAAGCAAGAATTTCCGCGATTTGTAATTGGAGAAAGCCTGTTGCCCCGGTGTATGGAAGCACTGGAGGAGGCAAAATTCCTGGATGCGGTGAAAGCAAGGGGCTACCAGCAAAAGAACGGAGCCAAGTTTGAAAAACAGGGAAAGATATGCAACTACTTTTTTAACGACCAGTTTACAGACGGGTGGGGATGGACCTGGCAGGTGCCTCGTGCAGACTTCGACCATACGCTGGCGAAAACTGTTGAGAGCCAGGGCGTTCCGGTAGAATATCAAACCGGTGTTACTGCCATACAGTTTCACCCGGATGGTACTTCCACAACAACCGTAGAAGACAAGGATGGTAATACAAGAGAAATATTTGCACGGTTTATTATAGATGGAAGTGGTTACGGCCGCGTCATACCCAAATTATTCGGGATGGAGCGCCCGTCTAACCTTCCTCCACGCAAAGCAGTGTTTACCCACCTGGTTGATACCAAGCGCTCCATGGATGACGAACCCGATCGTATTACTATTATTGTACATGATAAAGCCGTATGGATATGGGTGATTCCTTTTTCAACCGGTATCACCTCGGTGGGATATGTGGCCGATCCCGGATTTTTTGAGCAGTTCACCGGCACCCAGGAAGAGATCATGAGAGCGCTCATCGCCTCGCAACCTTATATTGCCGAGCGGATGAAAGATGCTGAACTGGTATTTGAGCCAAGAGTATTACAATCATGGTCGTCCACTACCGATAAGTTTTATGGCGACGGGTTTGTATTGACGGGGAATGTAACAGAGTTCCTTGACCCGGTATTTTCGTCCGGTGTTACATTAGCAACCGTATCCAGCCAGATCGCCGGCAAGCTGGTAGTGAAAAAGTTAAAAGGAGAAGCGGTAGATTGGAATAAAGAGTACATGGATATTATGATGCAGGGAGTAAATACCTTCCGTAGCTATGTAATGGCCTGGTATGAAGGAACATTGGATACGATCTTCTTTGCTGATGACCAGGATGCCGAAATCAAACGTAAAATATGCTCGGTATTAGCGGGCTATGTTTGGGATCTGGAAAACGATTATGTTAAAAACCACGATACGGCATTGAAGAAACTGGCAAAAACAATTCACTTAAGAGACAGCATTGCTTACATCAATAACGGTTTTAAGGATTTGAAGTAGTATTGAATTTGGAGCATCAGGCAACATATATTTCAGGCAATGTTTGCATTCGCAATAAAACAGTTCAATCGAGTGATAGCTTAGTCTATAAGTCAGACGAAGCCTCCGATTTCTTCACCTTCCTTTATGAAAAGCTGGATATCAACTATCCGAAATTTTTCAAGATGGATGCGCTTTGTAAGCTGGGTATTGCCGCTGCGCATGTTTTATTAAAGGATTTTGATAAAACGGCCTATCAGCCCGGTGAGCTGGGTATTGTTTTATCCAACCGCAGCGGTAGCGTTGAGGCAGATATTAATTACTTTGAGTCATCCAAAACCTTCCCGAGCCCATCGCTGTTTGTGTACACCCTGCCCAATATAGTTATTGGTGAAATAAGCATCCGGTATGGATTTAAAGGGGAGAATGCCTTTTTTATCAGTGAACAGTTTGATCCGGATTGGATCGTTTTTTATGTAAGCAACCTCATGCAATACCAGGGAATCAAAGCCTGTATCTGTGGATGGGTAGATGTTGAAAATGACGAATACGATGCCCGTTTCTTTTTAGTGGAGCAGGGAAAAGATGAAACCGGGCATCAAATTGACCGAGGTGCCGATCGACAAAGTGTTCATCGGCTCCTGCACCAACTCGCG